>JAUNAK010000025.1 GCA_030527665.1 Eubacteriales bacterium | reverse complement strand
ATTTGAATTTTCGAGGATGTGTTTTACTGTTCAGTTGTCAATGTTCTGTGCTGTTGTGTGATGTCTCACGCGACAGCTTCTATAACTTACCACTCTATCCGGGTATTGTCAACACTTTTTCAAAACTTTTTCCAAAATATTTTTTATTGCTTCCAGATCTGTTGTTTCATTGATTTCCCGACGCATGGCCGCCGATCCCGGATAGCCTACCGTATACCAGGATATATGCTTGCGCATTTCCCGAATTGCAGTATATTCCCCCTTGCATTCGATCATCATATCCAGATGACGCATTACCATATCATACACCTGCTCGCCATTGGGTTTGGGTGGAATGATCCCGGATTTCATATATGTTCTGATCTGCGAAAAGATCCATGGATTTCCCTGTGCTCCCCGGGCAATCATGATTCCGTCAACACCGGTCTGCTCCAGCATAGCCGCTGCCTTTTCTGCAGAATCAATGTCACCGTTTCCAAGAACCGGAATTGAAACAGCTTCCTTGACCTGCCGGATGATATCCCAGTCTGCCTTACCGGAATAAAACTGCTCTCTGGTTCTTCCATGTACGGCTATCAAGGATGCACCTGCCTGCTCCAGCGTTTTTGCCATCTCGACAGCACTGATGTGATTCTCATCAAACCCTTTCCGGATCTTGACGGTAACCGGTTTTCGAATTGCCTTCGTTATGGCTGAGACGATCTCACCTGCAAGCTTCGGATCCAGCATCAAAGCAGATCCTTCTCCGTTATTGACGACCTTCGGAACCGGACATCCCATGTTGATATCCAGAAAGTCAAAAGGAAGCTCCTCGATTTTTACCGCAGCCTCTGCCATCACAGCAGGCTCACTTCCGAAAAGCTGCAAAGCGATCGGATGCTCCGCCGGATCGATCTTCATTAACTCATATGTATTACGATTGTTGTACAGAATCGCCTTCGCCGACACCATCTCCGTATACAGGAGTCCGGCCCCCTGTTCTTTGCACAGCAAACGAAATGGCAGGTCTGTTACACCTGCCATTGGTCCCAGTGCAGTAGGATCGTCGATCGTAACGTTTCCGATCTGAAGCGTTTTCAAACCATTCCTCCGTCTGCAAATACCTTATAAAACAGTTCCAAAGACTGAAACAGCTCTGTTTTTTCTTCCTGCAGCTGCTTGATCAACAGTCCTGCCCCGATCTCATCGTACATGGCATCGGCAGAAACCGCTTCCGTCCGAAGCTGAAGACTGCCGTCTTCTTCATATTCGATAGAAAATACTCCGCCGATCTCCTCTGTAAACTTTACGCAGATGATCTGCAGTTCGTCCTTGATCCGCTGCGGAAGAATCGCAAACTGATCGTTGAAGTAGTATTTTCTGTCATATTTGCTTGCACCGCAAAGAACAACATTCTCTGAACTATTATTCATGTTCCGCCTCTTTTCCGAATCTTCTATACATAGCCATAAATGCCCCGTACAGATACTTCTCCGGTAAAAATCTTTTCTATTTGACCGCTATCACTTCTTTCTACCAGAAGACGGCCTTCTTTGTCAATCCCCAAAGCCTTACCGTTATATTCTCCTGTCGGATCAAGAATCCGAACAGCTCTCCCCTTGTTTGCCAGAATTGCTTCATAATCTTTCTGCAGTTCAGCCAGATCCCCGTTTTTAACAAATGCGTGATAGTACTTTTCAAAAGCGTTCAGGACAGCCGCTGTCACTGCAGCCAGGCTGTGCTTTTCTCCTGTTTCCAGGTATAAGGATGTCGCTTTATCTGCAAGTTCTTCCGGAAATGCATCCATATTTACATTCAGACCGACTCCGCAGATCACAAATTCGCCTGCAGGTCCCATTTCCGTCAGTATACCGCACAGTTTTTTTCCATTAACGACCGCATCGTTGGGCCATTTGATCTCCACAGGAAGATTCGCTGCTTCCCGCATGCCCACAGCTGCTGCCAGCCCCATAACAAGGGTCAGCATCGGCATTTTCTCCATGGGAATATCCGGACGAAGGACAAGACTCATAGAAACAGAAGTACCGGCCGGTGATTGCCACACACGCCCGGTTCTTCCTTTTCCTTTTGACTGTTCATCTGCCAGATATAAACTGAATTCCGGTGCACCTTCCGATGCACCGGTCCTCGCCCATATGTTTGTAGAATCCACCTTTTCCTTATGGTGGATCTCCCATCTTCCATTTAATTCCTGTGTCAGTTCCTGAATATCAATTCCTGAAATATCCATAACTTCCTCTTTTATCGGTCAGCACCCAAAGTAGCAGCCATAACCGCTTTGATGGTATGCATCCGATTCTCTGCCTCGTCGAATACAAGAGAATGCTCCGACTCGAAAACTTCATCCGTACATTCCATATCATCCAGGCCGTATTTTTCATGGATCTGGCGTCCGATCTTGGTTCCCAGATCATGATACGACGGCAGACAATGCAGGAAGACCGACTTCGGTCCTGCATTTTTCATTGTATCCATCGTAACCTTGTACGGGGACAGATCGCGGATACGCTCTTCCCATACCTCATCCGGCTCACCCATGGAAACCCATACATCGGTACAGATAATATCCGCATCGCGGGTACCTACTGTCGCATTCTCTGTCAGTGTAATGGTTCCGCCGCTGATCTCCGCAAATCTCTCGCATTCGCCTACCAGCTTCTGATTCGGGAAATACTTCTCCGGTGCACAGGCAACAAAGTGCATGCCAAGTTTTGCACAGACGATCATGTAGGAATTTGCCATGTTGTAGCGGGCATCTCCCATATACACCAGCTTCAGCCCTTTCAGCTTACCGAAATGCTCCTTGATCGTAAGCATATCTGCCAGCATCTGGGTCGGATGGTATTCGTTTGTCAGACCGTTCCATACTGGAACGCCTGCATATTTTGCAAGTTCTTCAACAATTTCCTGCTCAAAGCCGCGATACTCGATACCCTCAAACATACGTCCGAGAACACGAGCGGTATCCTTGATGCTCTCCTTTTTTCCGATCTGCGAACAGGACGGATCCAGATAGGTACTTCCCATACCCAGATCATGAGCAGCCACCTCAAAGGAGCAGCGTGTACGTGTACTTGTTTTTTCAAAGATCAGAGCGACATTTTTACCGCGAAGGCGATCCACCTGAACGCCTCTTTTCTTTTTATCTTTAAGATCCGCTGCCAAATCGATCAGATACAGGATCTCTTCTTCTGTAAAATCCTTCAAAGTCAAAAAACTTCTGCCTTTTAAATTCATGTGTTCCCCCTTTCCGGATAACCGGATTCATAAGCAAAAACATTTCAGCACTTTACAGTGCTGCAAATATGATAACCGAAATTTTACAACATTCTGCATAAAAATACAAGCAAAAACAGGCATCCGAACGGATGCCTGTAAAAAATCATGTATATAACATTCATTTATATTCCAGTAACAGGAACATTGTTTTAATAAACAGCCGTTCCCGTATCCCGCTGCATTAATAGAATGTCTGGTTGCCGATCGTAAGACCGCTGCCGGATCCTGCATGGAAATACAGCAGACCGCCGATCGGATTCTCTCCGTTCAGGGCAGCCTGTGCAGCCTCATAGCAGTCAGCATCTGCACCGGAAGCAAGAACCGCCTGGAGTCCTCCGGTCATTGCCGGCTCAAACTGTCCGGCCTGGTATACAACATCTGTAATGGTATTCGGGAATGACGCACTGGCAATACGGTTCATGATACATGCACCAACTGCCACTTTTCCCTCGCGGGATTCTCCGCCTGCCTCACAATGAATGATCGCAGCCAGAAGATCCAGCTCGGAAGATGAAACGCTGACATTTTCACTGTTCTCCCCGGATGCAGAATCATCCGCTGCCTCTTCTGTATTGGTATTTTCTTCATAAGAAACCTCATCTGCGGAATTCTCTGTATAGGACTCATCCCCTGCAGCACTCTCTTCGTAAGAAACGGTCTCTTCTGTCTCTTCATAAACCGATGCGTCATCTGCATACGTATTTTCTGTATCAGAGGAGTACTCTTCTGTACTCTCTGCATAGTCCGCATAACTGAAGTCGGTAAAATCCCCTGCCTCAATATCGATTCCGGAATTGTCCACAGCAACTACACTGTCCCCTGCAGAATCCAAGGTATCCAGGTACTCCTGATAGGTCATTGCCGTATAAACCGAGTCTGCCGGTTTCAGATAATCTCCGGAAACATATCCGGTTACTTCATAATAGGAAACCTTATACCAGCCGTTTTCTTCACCAAGAACTGTAACTTCGGTTCCCTCGTCATACGCACCGACGATTTCCCCATCCATGCTTCCATCCATACGAATATTCAGTTCCGGCGCCTCTACTACATACGCATTGCCATGTGCAGTCGTGAACTCCTTCCATGCATCCTCCCCTTTCAGGAGCAGGTCGGAACGAATATATCCTTTCACATCTCCGGATTCAACCTCTGTCCAACCGTTTTTCTCCCCTTTAACGGTACAGATATCACCCAGAAGCAAAATGCCCTTTACATCCGAAGTAATGGAAGCATCCGAACGGATATTTACATAATCCCATGTATCCGGTGCTGCTTTCCTGCTCCAGTCCTCGGCTTTGTAAAGACTTTTTCCAGCTTCTGCCGAATTCTTCGCAGTTTCCGCATTCTGTGCAATCACATCGGTAACACTCTCCGCAGTAAGTGCCTTGTTCTCCTCTGCAAATGCCGGTGCTGCCATCGCCCCTGTCAATGACAGAACAAGTCCTGCAGTTACAAAGATTTTTCTATTGTTCATCATATAGATCTCCTGTCGAAATAAAGGTCAGGCCCCTCTCCCCGAATTTATTTCTTTTTCTTTTCTTGTTATTACGAAATTATTAATTTTTGTTACAAAAGGCACTATACCACTTCTTCAAAAAGCTGTCAACCCTTCCTCTCCTATCCGGAGAATGCTCCTCTCCCATCCGCGTTTAACTCACAGATTTCCATGAAGATACACAGCAGACTTCTGTTACAGTCAGTCTTCTGTTTCGATAAGCCTTCTGTTTCAGCCAGCGGTGCCGGTTACGGTTTTCGCTATGAGACAAACCAATGTAAGTCAAGTCGAGCCCTGCGAGACTTGGTGCGGGATTCGATTCAACTTTAGCTGCCAACTCCCCATCCGAATCCCTGCGCATCCCTGGCAGCAAAAAAAGGGAACGCCTCACGACGTTCCCTTCCTGAATCCAAAATCATATGTACTTTTCTCTTAATGTCTCTGGCTGTGTGCCGTATACATCAGCAGAGCCGCTGCGATTCCGGCATTCAGCGATTCCACTTTCCCTTCCATGGGAATCCGAATATAGGTATCTGCCTTTCCTGCCAGTTCATCACTGAGCCCGTTTCCTTCGTTTCCGATCAAAAATGCCGTCCCACCGGTATAAGCTTCCCTGGCATAGCTGTTCTGACCTTTGAGATGAGCTGCATAACTGCGTATTCCCTGCTGCTTCATCCAGTCCATGACCTCCGCCAGATTCTCTTCTCTTCGAAAAGGTACCCGGAAGATGGAACCCATGGTAGAACGGGTCACTTTCGGCTGAAATACATCCGCTGTACGGCTGCTCAGAAAGACGCCTGTCACCCCGGCCCCTTCGGCAGTACGAAGGATCGTTCCCACATTTCCCGGATCCTGCAGATCCTCCAGAACAAGGATAAGCGGTGCCACACCGTTCTTTCCTCCCAGAAGCTCTTCCCTTTCATATGTCGGGAAAGCAGCTACCGTAAGTATTCCCTGCGGTGTCTGCGTATCACACATTTTTGCAAACAGACGATCCTCCACGATTTCTGCATGGATTCCGCCGATCACATCTGCATGATTTTTTATAAAGGATTCCGAAACAAAAACCTGACGGCGCAGTTCTTCCGGCGTTTCACGGAATAACTTGATTCCTTCTACAACGAAGCAGCCTTCCTCACGCCTTGTTTTTGCCTTGGCATTCAATTGTATGATTCTTTTGACCTGCGCATTGTATGCACTGGTAATCATAGAGTCCTCCGATACCTTAGTTCTGAATTACATAGTTGTAAGACAGAGACTTGGCAAGTTCTACCTCATAATCAGAGATATTCTTTGTCATAGCCAGTGCCTCATTGATATCGAAATCAACAAAATCACCGGATTTGAATGCAACTACACGTTTGGTCTTGCCTTCGATCAGAAGGTCAACGGCTTTAGCACCCATGATCGTTGCATACATACGGTCCTTACAGGACGGGCTTCCGCCTCGCTGCATATGACCGAGAATGGTCGCACGTGTACCGATTCCGGTAGCTGCTTCGATTCTCTTTGCCATTGCCTGAGAATGACCGATACCCTCTGCATTGATGATGATATGATGTTTTTTGCCTTTTTTACGTGTCTCGATGATATGATTGATAATCGCCTGCTCGTTATAATCATAGATCTCCGGAAGCAGAACATCCTCGGCACCGGCAGCGATACCGCACCAGAGAGCCAGATATCCTGCATTACGTCCCATTACCTCGATGATGCTGACACGCTCATGAGAAGTAGATGTATCACGAACTTTATCGATTGCTTCCATAGCCGTGTTTACAGCCGTATCGAAACCGATCGTATACTCGGTACATCCGATATCCAGGTCAATGGTTCCCGGTACACCGATTGCATTGATTCCTCTGTCTGCCAGCTTCTGTGCACCGGCAAAGGATCCGTCACCGCCGATTACAACAAGACCGTCGATACCATGTTTTTTACAGTTTTCTACCGCTTTTGCCACACCTTCATCGGTACGCATCTCCGGACATCTGGCTGTATAGAGGATAGTACCTCCGCGTCCGATGATATCCGATACATCTCGTGCGCCCAGGTCCTTGATCTCTTCGTTGATCAGACCCTCATATCCTTTATAAATGCCTTTAACCTTCAGTCCACGACCGATTGCACGACGTGCTGCTGCACGAATTGCAGCATTCATTCCCGGAGCATCTCCTCCACTAGTCAGGATACCGATTGTTTTTACTTGATCTGCCATCTTTCGTTCCTCCAAATCTGGGGATTTCCTTCGAAATCGTATTTCTCGAATCGAATTTATAATAGTCTATTTCTCATCTCTTTTCAACGGGCATTTGCACGACTTTCACATTCTCTGTTGCAAAATGTTTTGCTAACTCAGCAAAAATGCTGCCATCTGCCTGCAAGTCACAACTGAACGGAAGCTTTTTCATTGCACGTTCGGCTTTCAGATATGCCACGATCCGGTCTCCGCCTCTGCGATTCCGAAACAATTCTTCCAGAACCGGAAGTGCTGCCGTATAGGCCTCCTTATCATCGAACTGGATCCAAATACTGCATCTTGCATCATCGAAGCTGTATACCTTCTCAAGAAACAGCTTGCTGGCTTTTTCCTCCTCCACTGAAACGCGGCCCTCGATAAATACCTTATCGTCCACATTCAGCTTCTGCGCCCATTTTTCATAGCTTTTCGGAAAGGCAATGATCTCCATCGTTCCAAGAAGATCCTCCAGTGTAAGAAAAGCCATCGTCTGGTTCGTTCTGGTATACTTGATCGTTTTTTCGGTGATCATGCCTCCTACGATCTGCCGGCTGCCATCCTCTACCTTTGGAATCCCTGTCTCCTCATCCGGAATAAAATCCGTGGTCACGGCACTGATGCTCTTTCTCCACTTTTCCTCGTAATCCTCCAGTGGATGACCGCTGATATAGATACCGGTAACTTCCTTCTCAAAAGCAAGCTTTTCTTCCCGTGCGAACTCACCGACATCCGGCATGCGGATCTCGAACTCCTGGCGGCTCTCCTCTCCCATCAGATCAAAGAGACTCATCTGACCGGTGAGATTGTTCTTTTTCTGCTTGTTCACCTCATCCATGACCAATGCATAGACCTGCATCAGCTGTTTCCTGGTTGCTCCGAAGCAGTCCATGGCACCGGCTTTGATAAAATTCTCTACCGTCCGCTTATTGATCTCCTTGCCGGTAAGCCGTTCACACATATCCCGCAGGCTTGTAAACGGACCGGCAGCCGCACGTTCAAGCGTGATCGCATCCATGACCGGGCGTCCGATTCCCTTGATCGCCGACAGGGCATAACGGATCCTGCCGTCCTCAACGGAAAAGGTTCCTTCACTGCGGTTGACATCCGGCGGAAGGATCTCGATCTTCAGCTGCCGGCAGTGAAGAATATATTCCGAACACTTGCCCGGATTATCAATGACCGATGTCATCAGCGCAGCCATAAACTCGACCGGATAATAGTATTTCAGCCATGCCGTCTGGAAAGACAGCAGTGCATACGCCGCTGCGTGTGACTTATTAAATGCATACTTTGCGAAATCGATCATATCGTCGTAGATCTTATTCGCTGTTTTTTCATCGATGCCGTTTGCCAGACATCCCGGAATATTCCGCTCCGCATTGCCGTAGACGAAATTCTTCCGTTCCTCCTCCATTACGTGCATCTTCTTTTTGGACATGGCACGGCGCAGCAGATCAGATGCACCATAGGAATAACCGGCCAGCTCCCGGACGATCTGCATAACCTGCTCCTGATAGACGATACAGCCATAGGTGGATTCCAGAATCGGCTTCAGCTGCGGACAGTCATAAACGATGGAATCCACATTCTGTTTGCCCCGGATATACTGCGGAATGAAATCCATCGGACCCGGACGGTACAGCGCCACACCGGCGACAATGTCCTCCAGCGACGTGGGTTTCAGCTCCTTCATGAAACTCTTCATGCCCGCAGACTCCAGCTGAAAAACGCCTTCACATTTTCCCTGTCCGATCATGTGCATGACCTTCGGATCATTATAATCGATGGCCATCATGTCTATTTTTTTACCGCTGCTCTTTTCTGCCAGCTGCACAGCATCCCGGATCACCGTCAGTGTACGAAGACCAAGGAAATCCATTTTCAGCAGTCCCAGCTCCTCCAGTGTCGTCATCGTGTACTGGGTCGTGATCGTACCGTCGGCTGCTCTTGACAACGGCACAAACTCATCCACTGCCTTCGAAGAAATAACAACACCGGCTGCATGCATGGATGTGTGCCTCGGCAGTCCCTCCAGACGTCTGGCCATATCGATCAGATGATGCACCTCTTCGTCCTGCACATACAGCTCATTCAGCTCATGATTCATCTTCAGGGCCTTATCAATGGTCATATTCAGTTCATTCGGGATCATCTTGGATATCGCATCGCATTTCGCATAGGGAAGATCCATCACACGGCCCACATCCCGGATCACACCTTTGGCAGCCAGTGTACCGAACGTAACGATCTGAACCACCTGGTCCTTGCCGTACTTTCGAACGACATAATCAATAACCTCCTGTCTTCGTTCGAAGCAGAAGTCCACGTCGATATCGGGCATGGATACGCGCTCCGGATTCAGGAATCGCTCAAACAGAAGGTTATACTTCAGCGGATCCAGTTCGGTGATTCCCAAGGCATAGGATACGATGCTTCCCGCAGCACTGCCTCGTCCCGGACCAACCATGATTCCGTGTTCCTTGGAAAAATTACAGTAATCCCATACGATCAGGAAATAGTCCACATAGCCCATGTCGCGGATGACCTTCAGCTCGTATTCCAGTCGTTCCCGGATCTCCGGCGTCACCGGATGATAGAGCCTCTCGATTCCTTTGCGGCAGAGATCCTCCAGATAGGTCTCGGATGTAAATCCCTCCGGAACCTCGTATTTCGGAAGTTTCAGCTCATGAAAAACGATTTCTACATGACAGCGGTCTGCGATCTTCTGTGTATTTTCCAGTGCACGGAGAGCATACGGAAACAGCTCTGCCATCTCCTGCTCGCTCTTCACATAATACTGGCCGCCCTCATACCGCATACGATTTTCATCCGACAGCTTCTTGCCGGTCTGGATGCACAGCAGAATATCATGCGGTGCTGCATCTTCCTTATAGGTATAATGACAGTCATTGGTGCAGACCAGTTCGATCCCGGTCTCCTCACTCATCCGAAGCAGCTGTGCATTGACCGTCTGCTGCTCCGGAATACCGTGATCCTGCATCTCCAGAAAAAAGTTTCCCTTACCGAAGATCTCCTGATACCGCAGGGCAGCCTTTTTTGCCTCATCGTACATCTGACGAACCAGATTGACAGCAACCTCCCCGGCCAGGCAGGCAGACAGACAGATCAGTCCCTCATGATACTTCTCCAGAAGTTCCAGATCCACACGCGGTTTATAATAGAAGCCTTCTGTAAATCCCCTGGAAACGATCTTCATCAGGTTGTTATAGCCTGTGATATTTTCCGCCAGCAGGATCAGATGATAATAACGATCCGTGTTGTTTCCCGCATCCTTATCAAAACGGGAACCGCCTGCCACATATACCTCACAGCCCAGAATCGGCTTGATCCCCTGTGCCAGACACTCTTTATAAAAATCAATACAGCCGTACATAACGCCATGGTCCGTAATGGCAGCACTGTTCATCCCCAGTTCCTTGACCCGGGACACATATTCTTTGATCTTATTGGATCCGTCCAGCAGACTGTATTCTGTATGGACATGAAGATGAATAAAACTCATGGAGCCTCCTTTTCCTGTATAGTTTATACAAAATCCGCATTTGGATTCTTCTGATACATTTACCTGCAGATGATGAAGACACCTGCTCAATGTCTCGCTATCGTCTTCCGCTGCCTCCACCTGCAGAAGATGGAAGCATCAAAACTACTCGCCGAGAATGCAGAACTGACCTTCCGCTGCCTTCATCTGCATATGATGCAGACACACTTCGACTGAGACGTTTATTATAACACAGATACAGGAAACGAGGGGCTGCTCCGTAAACAAAAAGCAATACAAAAAAACCGAAAACAAAAAGCAAACAAAAAGAGATGCCGCCTCATAGCGCCATCTCTTTTTACTCTGATGCTTGTATCCCGATTCCTCCTGTACCTCCCATTCAGGATCAGGAGGCTGTCTGCACGTTTGTCAGCAGAATCAGTCATTCTTTACAATCTGTCCCTCTTCAATACGGATCTTACGTTCCTTCAGCAGATGACCGACCGCACGTTTAAATGCAGCTTTGGAAATACCGAATTTTCCGCTGATCACCTCCGGTGCAGCCTTATCATCAAAGGTAAGCTCTCCACCCTCGGCTTCGATCACTTTCATGATCATTTCCGCATCGGTATCCATCTGCAGATATGCTTTCTGTCTGGCAGTAACATCCAGTTTTCCATCCTCGTGTACTGCAGTGATACGCATATCCAGTACCTGCCCCGGCGTATATTCCGCCTGTGCATCCTTCTTCGGGATCATCGCGGAGTACTGATCCTCCACTGCCACAAACACACCGAAGTTCCGGCTGCGTTCATAGATACGTCCCTTTACCATATCTCCTTTTTTATACGGAGAATCGGTGCGCAGATAATGATATACCTTCATGGTCGCACACAGACGGCTGCTCTTATCCAGATAAAGAGCGACCAGCACGTCCTCTCCTTTTCTCACCTTCAGAGTCTGCTCATGGAAGGGCAGGAAAAGATCCTTTTCCAGTCCCCAGTCCAGGAACGCACCGATCTTTGTCACCTCTTTTACAGTCAGTACCGCCGTCTCTCCCAGCTGCAGCCGCGGCTCGCGTGTCGTGGCGATCAGCCGGTCCTGGGAATCTCTGTACAGAAACACCTCGATCGGCGTTCCGATCTCCGCATCCTCCGGTACCTGACGGATCGGAAGAAGTACGCGGTCTTCTTTTCCGGCTTTGGGATCCTCAGCCAGATATACACCGAAATCCTGTTTGCTTAATACTCTGAGTGTCTGTTTTTTTCCAATTTCCAACATGTTGTTCCGTCCTTTCGTCTCCATCATGCATGTGTGCATTCACATACAAAATACACTTCCCCATCTTCCGCAAGGAATCGAATATAGGTTTTTCCGTCCTGTTCCAATACTCTGGTATGCATCACATCATCCAGAAATGCCTGCTTCTTCCACTCGCAGCGAAGTCCTGTCACCCGGCAGTTCTGCGGCAGCAGTCTGGCTGCCAGCCGCACATACTGTGCATTGTTCATATGACCGTTGGCATCCAGATGACTTTCCAGAATCCGGATATCCGCGGCAGCCTGTCCTTCCCCGCTGATCCGTATCCTGCGTTTTCCAAGATCCTCGGAAAAGCAGTGATCCGGACAGACGCCGAAGGCAGACTTCATCTCTTCCGAGATCTTAGCCGGAATACCGTGCTCCAGATCCATCAATACCCAGTTGGAGGAAGCAATGGCAAGCACTTCCCCATCTGCAGTCTCGATCGAATATTCGCGAAGCCCTATCATTCCCTTAAAGGATTTCGGCCAGGTCGACACAATGACCTTCTCTGTTGCTTTCGGATACCGAAACACCTTCATCTGCAGATCAGCAACTACCCAGGCTACGCCGTTTTTTCGATTTTCATCCATCCCGAAGCCGACGTCCTCACCGTGAAAGGTGGCAATATCCTGAAAGTAGTTCAGAAGACCGTACAGGGATAGATTCAGATGTTCATCTGTTTCGCTGAACCGGATCCTTGCCGGCATTCGATAGATTCCGGAATATGTTTCTTCCATCCTTCGCTCCTTAAAGACTTTTATTTCGATTATTATAAAAGTCGATTGCTCCTCGCTTCGCGATCCCGCAATCGCCCCTTTATTCGCATTCCGGCCTGTTCGGCCTTCATGCTCATACGGGTCAGCCCGTCCTATGTCCATGCATTTAGTCATGCAGGCATGACACATGCATGTCCGCAGTCCGGGACTTTTATAATGTAAAAAAAAGCGAACACTTTCGTGTTCGCTCGTGCTGGGCTACAAGGATTCGAACCTTGAAATGACGGAGTCAGAGTCCGTTGCCTTACCATTTGGCGATAGCCCAATGTGTTTTTGTGTTGTTCGGATTGCTTATGTCCTGCAACAAAAAGAAGTATATATCAGGCCGCCAGATAATGCAAGCACTTTTTTCAATTTTTTTTATTTTTTTTATTGTATGTATTTTTTGCACTTTTACAGACAATAAGCAGATACATACCGGCACCTGCAAATACCGCTTCAACTGCTGCCGTGATCCACAGTCCGGTTCCCGAAACTTTCAGTACTCCTTCCAAAAAAGGATCGGCAGCAATTGCCCATGCATTTACACACATATGCGCAAGAACAGGCAGCCGCAGATCTCCGCTGCTCTGATAGATCCGGGCAAGCAGGAGTCCGATTCCGCAGGCATACAGAAACTGGATCACATTCATATGATACAGTCCGAACAACACGGAGGACAGCACCGCTGCAGGCAGGAATCCCCACTGTGCCCTTGCCCGCCGAAAAGTCATTCCCCGAAAGAACACTTCCTCACAGACCGGCCCCAGCACCACGGTAGACAGCAGAAGCAGAAACAGATTCTGATTCTCGAAGGCTTTTACACCGACTGTTGTATAACCGGTAAAGACCGCTGTAAGTCCGCTGTGCAGCAGCACGATACTCCAGGCATGACCGGCACAGACCAGTGTCAGACAGGCCGCTGCCCATTTCCAAACCGGCCAGTTATTCCGGCTGCTGCCAAAACGCATTTCATCGACCTTGAAATTTTTATACTGCAGCAGCAATGCCCCCGCATAAAAAGTAATACTGACCAGAAGCGGCATTGCCGTTACTTCTTTTGCCATCGCATCGATCTCGTATTCCCCGGAAAACCGCCCGATTACCAGTCCGACCAGAACAACTGCCGATGCTTCCGTAAGAAGAAGAAAAACCGTTGGGAACAGCACATCCCACCAGCCGGTCCCGATCCTGTCCGTTTTATTGCTCTTCATTCTTCACCTCCGGGCCAAGAAGCAGTTCTCCCAGTTCCTCCACCGATGCTGCGATCCGGTCAGCACCGGCCTCTTCTAGTTCCTCCCGGCTGCCATATCCGTAAGCAGCACCAATTGAACGGATCCCTTTCTCTTTTGCCCCAAGAATATCGTATTTTCTGTCCCCGATCATCACAGCCTGCTCCCGTTTATCCAGATACCCGGTGCTTCGAAGCACATCCTCAATGATCAGCGGCTTCCGGTTATGACTTTCATCCATTGTCGCCCCCGCAATGCAGTCAAAATACGGAGTCAACGCAAAATGATCTGCAATCTGAAGAGCAAACTTCTCCGGTTTGGAGGTAGCGATCGTCACCAGACAGCCGGCCTTTTTCAGCCGTTTCAGCAGTTCGGGAATCCCCGGATACACACTGTTCTCGAATTTTCCAACCGCATCATAGCGCTCCCGGAACAAACGTACCGCCTCGTCCACCTGCTCCGCATTCATATGTGCAAATTCGACAAAATGTACCTGCAGGGGCGGTCCCACGAAGGTATTCAGCTCTTCCTGCGTATATTCCGGATACCCCATTTTCTGCAGTGCCAGGCGGGCACAATTGGTAATTCCCGGTGCGGAATCGGTCAATGTACCATCCAGGTCAAAAATAATCAGTTTGTTCATGCATAACCTCTTTTCTTTCTTCCGGAGAGTCTCCTGTAGCTGCGTGCAGAGCAATGAAACATGCTTAACAGAGTTTCTCAATACGATTACAAATTATGAAAAACGCCGGGGCGTCGTCAAAACGCCCCGGCGCGGTCTCAAACCGGGTTCTGAGAGCCCGGTGCGGAATTCGGGTCAGCTTTCACTTACATCTGCGCATCTTACATTCTTTCCGGAGCTGCGAAACCAAGAACGGCGATCGCATCCTCCAATACACGTCTTGTAAGATCCAGAAGTGCGATCCAGGAAGCCTGCTGTTCTTTGTTCTCTTCCGCCAGAATACGTGTTTCATGGTAGAAGCTGTTAAAGTTATTGGACAGCTCATAAATGTATGCACAGATCTTGTGCGGTGCCTTTTCGACAAAAGCACCTGCCATGATCTCATTATAGCGGCTGAGATGCAGCATCAGCTTCTTCTCTGCATCACTGGCTGCATCGATCATCTCTGCCTCTGCAGCATTTCCGCCCTGCTCCGCATAACGGCTCAGGATGGATTTGATACGAACGATCGTATACAGAATATACGGACCGGTATTGCCTTCAAAGGAAGTAAATCTATCTACGTCAAAGATATAATCCTTGGATGCCTGGTTGGACAGATCGCCATATTTGATAGCGGACAGGCCAACCATCTCGGCGGTATGCTCCGCCTCTTTATCCTTCACGCTTCTGTTCTCAACGATCTTGCGGAACATCTCTTCATTGATATCCTTGATCAGATTCTCCAGACGCATAACGCCGCCTTCACGGGTCTTGAAGGGTTTGCCGTCTTTTCCGTTCATGGTACCGAAGCCAAGGAAGGTAAGCTTTGTATTCTCATCCACAATGCCGGTCTTTCTTGCACAGCGGAAGGTCTGGATGAAATGCATCTCCTGACGTTTATCTACGACATAAAGGATCTCATCCGGATGATAATCCTGCATTCTCTCCACAATGGTAGCCAGATCGGTAGTCGTATACAGAGCTGCACCGTCGGATTTCAGAATCATGCACGGAGGAACCTCTTTCTGGTCCTTCTCCTCCTTAACATCAACGATCAGCGCCCCCTGATCCTCATAGGCGTAACCGTCCTCTTTCATCTTCTGTACCATCGGTGCGATGTACGGCTGTGCATCGGACTCACCGTTCCACAGGTCAAAATCCACATCCAGACGACGATAGTTTTTCTTGAGATCGGATACGGAAACGTTGATGATATGCTGCCACAGAGCACGATAGCCTCTTCTGCCGTTCTGCAGATCGGCCGTTGCCTTCAGCGCCTGCTCCTTGTATGCTGCCGCTGCTGCGATTTCCTCCTCGGAAGCATCTTTGGCGCACTTTGTTTTTCCGCTGGCTGTCGGATAAATTTCTTCCAGTTCGCTGATAGTAAAAGGTGCCTCCTCCGGATATTCACCGGTGAAGGATTCGTCAAAATACGGAAGCTCCGGTTTGCGAAGGGCAAGCTCGGTGATGATCAGACCCATCTGCAGACCCCAGTCTCCCAGATGCACGTCACCGATCACCTTATGACCGAGACGGCGTCCCATACGCTTGATGCTCTCACCGATGATAGCTGAACGCAGATGGCCGACGTGCAGCGGTTTTGCTACATTCGGACCGCCGTAGTCGATCATGATGGTCTGCGGATCTTCTGCTTTCTCAACGGCCAGATCCGCATCGGCAGCCATCTGCTTCATATACTCGGTAACATATTCCTTTTTCAGTGTAAGATTGATAAATCCCGGCATAACAGCCTCTGCCTTTTCAAATACGGCAGAGTCCTGCATCTGGGCAACGATATCCTGTGCAATCTGAATCGGTGCCTTCTTGTATTCCTTCTTGGCGGCCATTGCACCGTTGCACTGGTATTCGCAGAGGTCCGGACGATTGGACACGGTTACACGCGCATATTTGGCATCATATCCGGCTTTCTCAAATGCCTCTTCTGTCACCTCTGTAATCAGATCAAGTATTTTTTTCATAAATCTTACGCCTCCTCTTCCGGTACCTGCAGAGCAAGCTCTTCCAGCTGCTTTGCATCAACACGGGACGGAGCTTCAGTCATCAGATCGGATGCATCCTTAACCTTCGGGAAAGCAATGACATCGCGAATGGTATCCGCACCTGTCATCAGCATAACCAGACGATCCAGACCGTACGCGAGACCTGCGTGCGGCGGAACACCGTATTTGAATGCGCTCAGCAGGAAACGGAACTGCTCCCATGCACGCTCTTTTGTAAATCCGAGAACCTCGAACATCTTCTCCTGAATATCGTTCTGATGGATTCGTACGGAACCTCCGCCGATCTCGTTTCCGTTCAGCGTGATATCATAGGCTTTTGCACGAACGGCACCCGGATCGCTGTCGATCTTGTCCCAGTCCTCTTCCATCGGCATGGTGAACGGATGATGCATGGCCATAAAACGATTCTCTTCATCGGACCACTCCAGAAGCGGGAACTCTACGATCCACAGGAAGCGGAAATCGTCTTTTCTTGCAAGTCCCAGCTCATCGCGGAAGTGCAGACGCAGAGCACCCAGAACATTCCATACGATCTTGTTGCGGTCAGCTGCAAACAGCAGAAGATCACCCTTCTCGCCGCCCATTGCTGCGATCAGAGCAGCCTGCTGCTCATCGGTCATGAACTTGGCGAAGGAAGATTTTACGGATCCGTCATTCTTCATCTGGATATATGCCAGACCGCCGGCGCCATAGCCCTTTGCCATCTCTACCAGTTTGTCGATCTGTTTACGTCCCATATCGCCCTGGCCCTTTACGTTGATACCGCGAACGGAGCCGTCCTTCTGCTTCAGAGCATTCTGGAATACAACAAAATCAAAATCTTTTGCAATATCGGAAACATCGATCAGTTCCATTCCGAAACGGATATCCGGCTTGTCGGAACCGTAGCGGTTCATGGCCTCGATCCAGGGCATTCTCGGAATCGGGGTCTGTACATCCACGCCAAGAGCCTCCTTGAAGATGTATTTCAGATATCTCTCGTTAACATCGATTACGTCATCCACATCTACGAAGGAAAGCTCCATATCGATCTGGGTAAACTCCGGCTGACGGTCAGCACGAAGATCCTCATCGCGGAAGCATTTGGCGATCTGGATATAACGGTCATATCCGGAGCACATCAGCAGCTGTTTGAAGAGCTGCGGAGACTGCGGAAGTGCATAAAAGCTGCCCGGATGTACACGGCTCGGCACCAGATAGTCACGGGCACCTTCCGGTGTACTCTTTCCAAGCATCGGTGTTTCGATCTCACAGAAACCTTCCTTATGGAAGTACTCACGGGTCAGATACGCTACTTCGGAACGAAGCATCATGTTTCTCTGCAGATCCGGACGGCGAAGGTCCAGATAGCGATGTGTCAGACGGATCTCATCCTTGGTCTTGCTGTTTTCCTCGATCGGGAACGGCGGGGTCTCAGCCTCTGCAAGAACACGCAGATATTTGACAGCAACTTCCATCGTACCTGTTGCCAGTTTTTCATTGATGGCACCTGCACGTTTCTGAACGGTTCCGGTTACGGCAATAACAAACTCGGCACGCAGTTTGCCGGCTTTCTCAAAGCCTTCGCTGTCGATCGTTCCGTCTTCAAAGATCAGCTGCATGATACCGGAACGGTCACGCAGGTCTGTAAATACAATACCACCTTTATTACGGCTCTTCTGTACCCATCCCATCAGGGTAACTTCACTGCCGATCATTGCCTCCGTAACTTCTGCCGCCCGGCAGGTACGGTGCATTCCTTTCATTGACTCAGCCATTTCAATTATCTCCTCTTTCTGGTTTCTGTTTTTTTCAGCCGGAACGCCCGATCCTCTATATGCAGAGACAGTTCCTCTGCCGCCGCACATGGATTCAGATCCCCGGACTCAGATATGCAAAATATGGCGCAGACCACTTAGCGTGCAAAGACCTCTTCGATCTCATCGTACCCCTGTGCGGTCAGCTGTTCCTTCTGGAATTTCTTGTTTTTCTTCATAACAAGCAGATTGACGATCTTGCCCTCTGCACGTTCCTGCATAGCCTTTGCAACGGTCTCCTGCATTTTCTCATCGGAGATCTTCTTCTCCAGAAGATATGCCTTCTTGGTCACGCTGCCCGGAATCTTGTAGTCATGCTCCAGAAGCAGCATAACGATACGTTCGAAACCGATGGAAAAGCCAACCGCCGGTACCGGCTGTCCGATAAATTTGCCGACCATCTCATCGTAACGGCCGCCGCCGCCCACGGATCCGCCGAACTCGTCCATGGCGATCTCGAAGATCGGACCTGTATAATAGGACATGCCGCGAACCAGAGTCGGATCGAAGGCCATACGGAAATCGGCAGTCTTTACTGCATCCACACTCTTAATAATGGTGATCAGTCCGTCTGCATAGACCGGATCCAGGAAGCCTGCGAGCTTCTCTTTTGCGATCTCAACGCCGGCAGCATCCGGTGTAATGATCCGGAACAGTTCCAGATATTTATCGATGGATTCTTTTGCAAATCCTTCTTTTTCCAGTTCCGCCGCAACACCATCCAGACCGATCTTGTCCATCTTGTCCAGAATGATGAATACGGTATCATAGGATTCCTCCGGGAATCCGCTGTAGGCAGCCATAGCCTTCAGGATACGGCGGTCATTGATACGGATCGTAAAATTCCTGAAATCCAGTTTGCCGAGCAGGGTCGTTGTTGCAAGCACCAGCTCGATCTCAGCCAGGTTGGAATCCTCACCGAGAATATCAATATCACACTGCATGAACTGACGGAAACGTCCTCTCTGCGGACGGTCCGCACGCCATACATTGCCCATCTGCAGCGCCTTGAACGGACTCGGCAGATCATTTGCATTGTTGGAGTAGTATCTGGACAGCGGTAGCGTCAGGTCATAGCGCAGACCGGAATCCACCAGATCCGCTTCGCTTTTTGCTTCCTGCAGTTTCAGCTTCTCTCCTCGCTTCATTACCTTGAAGATCAGCTTTTCATTCTCTCCGCCCTGTTTGCTGTTCAGATTCTCGATATGCTCCACACAGGGCGTCTCGATGGATGTGAATCCGAATCGGGAATAGGTCTCCTTGATCTGTCCGATCACATAATCACGAATCTGCATCTCGCGGGGCAGAATATCCTTCATTCCTGTTACAGGTTTCTTTGTCAGTTTCATAATTCTCTCCAAACTCCTTCCACTTCAGGCGCTGTTTCCGGAAGAACAATCGTCCCACCCGGTCCGCGGTGAAGAACCCGCTGCAGTGCCATGAATACTTTCAGGTCATATTTTTTTACGTCTTCTATCATAATATGGACGGCCGTTTCCGGTGAAAAAGCTTTCCGGTACGGACGATCCTGAATCAATGCACAGAATACATCACACACCCGCAGAACGCAAGCCCCCAGCGGGATATTCCATCCTTCGACATTATAGGGGTATCCGCTTCCGTCATAGTTCTCGTGATGAAACAGAACGGCTTCACAGATCTCATCACTGAATCCATGATCCTTCAATTTTTCATACCCGATCTCCGGATGCTTCTGAACGGAATTCATCTCCTCGACCAGAAGCACACGATCCGTCTGCTTATCCAGTTCCAGAACTGTCTTGCCGATATCATGAAAAAAGCCGGCGATCGTCAGATTGCGAAGTGCTTCCTCGTCCAGCCCGAGTTCCTTTCCTACCTCATAGGCAAGCATGCTTACCTGCTTGCCGTGAGCCACCTGCTCGGTCATCGAAGATCCCAGCAGATGCTCGGCATTCCTGTACACATCGACCTGTTTGATCTTCTTGCCTGTACTCTCATACAGGCAGGAATTCCGCTTTTTCTTCTTATTTTTCTTATCCTTGTTTTTATGTTTCTTGTTTGCCATTGAACTTCATTAGCCGGCCGAACAGCCGCCTTGCGGTTTCAGGTACAGGTCGATGCCTTTTTTCTTGCGTTCCAGCATTTCATCGATCCTGTCTATATAGTTTCTGAGATCCTTGACATTCTCCGCTCTCTCGATCCGTTTTCCGCCGTCAAAAACGAACTTGGTGGAAGCACCGGATCCGGCCGCAAGGATACTCTGCTTTTCTTCCATGATCAGAATGTTGTACAGGCCTTCTTTTCCCGGCCGTGCATATCCGACATTCTCAAAGTTTCCGGCCATATTCTTCTGCCGGTACAGGTAATAGGGATTCATTCCCATTGCCCGGGCGCATTCCATGGTCTTGTCCATGATTCGAGCAGAATTCTCAAAAGAAACCGGACGGTACTGATCCTTAAAAAGGTTCAGTCTGGTCGCTCTCTTCAAAGCAAGCGAATGCACAGTCAGACTGTCCGGATCCAGTTTTCTGACCTCTTCCAGTGTATGCAGGACCTCTTCCTCGCCTTCTCCCGGAAGACCGACGATCAGATCCATATTGATATTGTCAAATCCCAGCTTTCTTGCAAGCCGGAACTTCTCGATCGTTTCTTCTACAGTATGTCCTCTGCCGATCAGATCCAGTGTTTTCTGGTTCATGGTCTGCGGATTGATAGAGATGCGGGTCACCGGATATTTCCGAAGAACGCGCAGTTTATCCTCCGTAATCGTATCCGGACGTCCGGCTTCCACGGTAAATTCCCGCAGTTCCCGCAGCGGGAATGTATCGTCCAATACACCCAGAAGTTCATCCAGCTGTTCCGCCGTGATCGATGTCGGTGTACCTCCGCCGATATAGATCGTATCCAGATGCCTGTCCTGCATCTCGTCGGCAATAAACCGCAGTTCCTTGTACATGGTCTGCAGATAGGGATCCACCATTTTTTTCCACTGCTCCAGCCGATGGGAGCCAAAGGAACAGTACAGGCAGATCGACGGACAGAAGGGAATACCCACATACAGACTGTAGCCGGTCTCTGTCTCGATCGTATCCAGCAGGCTTTTTTCCAGGACAGCCGTATCCAGAGCCAGCTGTGTCTTCTCCTCGCTGACAAAATAGGTCTCCTTCAAAAGCTTCTCTGCTTCCTCTCTGGAACCGCCATCATCCAGAACCTTCATCGGGATTTTCGTCGGACGGATTCCCGTCAGATCTCCCCACGGCATCTGCTTTCCGGTCATCTCCGTCAGAGCTTTGTATACCACAGCCTTGACTTCATTTTTGGTCCGGATCCGGTCTTCCCAATCGGTGACCGGGCCGGATAAGGCATATGCCTCTTCCGGAAGCAGCATTTCCCCTGCAGGAGCATTTTCTTCTATTATAGAAGCCTCTGCCGCCGGCAGCTTTTCATAGAAAAAACGGACCGATTCCGCTTCATATCTGACAGAAAAAACGGCCTGCACCTCCGGCTCTTCGTCGTTCTGCCGTTTTCTTTTTTCCTGCATCGTTTCTGCCGGCACAACCGGTGTTTTTGTTTCGCCGGTCATTTCCTCCGCTTCGATTCCTTCATATAAAATATGAATGTCCATACCCGGATAAAACTGCCGGATCAATGCATAGATATCGTACTCATAATTTTTTTCACTGAATATCAGATTACATGTGTATGCCAAACCGCTTCTCCCTTTTCTCAGGCAAGCGGATTGATCCGCCGCTCCTGGCCGATACTTGTGGTGGACATATGACCGGGAAGCACCTGTACTTCCGGCGGGAGCTCCCGAAGAAGCCGCCGCACGCTGTCCATCATTTTTCTGCTGCTTCCGCCGACAAAATCCGTCCTTCCGTAAGAGCCGAAAAAGAGTGTATCGCCGCTGAAAAGGATCTGATGCTCTTCCAGATAATAGCACATACCGCCTTCTGTATGACCGGGCGTATGGAAAGCAGTAAACGACAGACCGGCAAGCTCCAGAACCTGTCCTTCCCGCACCGGATGATCCATCTTCACCGAAACATTCTCCGACATATTCAGAGAAGGATCCTCCAGCATCTCAGCTTCCTTTTCTCCGGCATAGATCGGAATACGATATTTTTCACGAAGCGCATTGGCCGCTCCGATATGATCGAAATGTCCGTGTGTCAGAAGGATCGCCTCCGGCTTCCCTTCCATTGTTCGGATCATTGCATCGATTCGATCCGGCTGATCCGCCGGGTCGATGATGACCAGTCCGCCGGTCTCCTCATTTTTGACCAGCCAGACATTGGTACTGACCATGCCAAGTACCAGATTTCGAATTTCTATTTCTGCCATCTTTTTCTTCCCTCTCTGTCAGCCTTTTGCACGTTCCACATCGATCACACTCGGAATCTGGCGGATCTTCTCCATCAGTCCGGCAAGACGTTCCCTGTTGTGCACATGGAAGGAAATATCCAGTGTCGCATTACCCTGCTTGTCCGCACGCACATTCATGCCGGTAATGTCGATCTTTCTCTCGGAGAACGTCTTGGACACATCCACAAGCAGACCGGTTCGATTACTTGCAAACACGCTGATATTTACCGGATAACTTTCGTCATTTTCCTGCTCCGGTGCCCATTCGGCTTCGATCAGACGAGCCCGTTCGATTTCCGGAAGGTTCATGACATTGATGCAGTCCGTGCGATGAATGGTGATTCCTCTTCCGCGGGTAACAAAACCTACGATCTCATCACCCGGAATCGGACTGCAGCATCTGGAAAAGCGCACGGATACATCGTGGATACCGCGAACCGAAATGCCGCCTTTTTTGCCTGCCGTGGTCTTTTCATCAGCTGCCTTTTCCTCCGCTGCCGAATCCAGAACATCCTGATCGGTCATGTGCAGCTTTCGGTCTTTTTCCTGGCACTCGATCAGCTTGTTAAGAACCTGACCTTCTTTCAGACCGCCGTGTCCCACTGCTGCCAGTACCGAATCCCAGTCCAGAAAGCCGTATTTGCGCATGACTTTTTCCACATACTCCGGCTTTGTCAGCTCAACAATATTTTTTCCCTTGTTATGAGCATATGCGGCCAGCAGCTCACGGCCCTTGCCGATATTATCCTCTTTTCGTTCCTGACGGAACCAGCGATTGATCCGGTTCTTTGCCTGTGTACTCTTTACGATCTTCAGCCAGTCACGGCTCGGACCTCTGGAATTCTGCGAGGTAATGATCTCGACACGGTCACCGTTGCTGATCACTGTCTCTATAGGCACAAGCTTGCCGTTGATCCTTGCACCTACCATGCGGTTGCCGACAGCTGAATGTACCGAGTAGGCAAAATCAATGGTACAGGATCCGGCCGGAAGTGTCTTGACATCTCCCGCAGGAGAAAAGCAATACACATTTTCATTGAAAAGATTCAGATCACTCTTCAGAAGGCTCATGAATTCCCTGTTATCGGACATATCCTGCTGCCACTCCAGGATCTGACGAAGCCAGTTCAGCTTCTCCTCTTCCTGCTCCGGTCCGGATTTCTTGCCGTCGGATGCCTCCTTGTATTTCCAGTGGGCGGCAATACCGAATTCTGCCACACGGTGCATATCAAACGTACGGATCTGGATCTCGAAAGGTTTTCCCATCGGTCCGATCAGTGTCGTATGCAGAGACTGGTACATATTGGGTTTCGGCATGGCAATATAATCCTTGAATCGGCCGGGAATCGGCGTATACATCTCATGAATAACCCCCAGTGCCGCATAGCAGTCTTTTACCGAATCCACAATGATGCGAACGGCAAACAGATCATAGATCTGTTCCAGTGTCTTGTCCTGGTTGACCATCTTCTTGTAGATACTGAAGAAATGCTTTGCCCTTCCGCTGATCTGAGCGGTAATACCGGATTCACGGATATGCTTTCCGACATCCTCTACGATCTTCTTTACATAATCCTCCCGCTCCGAACGCTTGGAATTGATCTGATGCACAAGATCGTAATAGGCCTCCGGCTGCAGATATTTCAGCGACAGGTCATCCAGCTCATTCTTGACCTTGGCAAGACCCAGACGCTGAGCGATGGGAGAATAGATCTCCATCGTCTCGCGTGCTTTTTCCTTCTGTTTCTCCGGCCGCATATACTGCAGGGTACGCATGTTATGCAGCCGGTCTGCCAGCTTAACCATGATGACACGAATATCCTTTGCCATCGCCAGAAACATCTTGCGAAGATTTTCCGCCTGCTCTTCGATCTTATCAGAAGAATAACTCAGCTGTCCCAGTTTGGTAACACCGTCTACGATCTCTGCGACCTCGGCACTGAAGCTCTCAGCAACCTCTTCCTTTGTCAGCACCGTATCTTCCACAACATCATGCAGAAGACCGGCAACGATCGTTTCTTTGTCCAGCTCCAGATCCGCAAGAATGATGGCAACACAAAGAGGGTGAATGATATATGGTTCACCCGATTTTCTCATCTGTCCCTTATGTGCATCTCCGGCGATCCGATAGCCCTTTTCGATCATTGTCAGATCCGTGGAAGGATGGTACTTTTTCACGCTCTTGATCAATTCGTTAAAAAGTACATCCGGCTCCAGAAAATCATCCATCGTCTTGAGTTCGGCATCAATGGCGGCTATGTCATTTTTCATTCGTTCTTCTTCGTTTTTGAATTCTTGATTATCCACTGGCATGTATCTCCGCAGGGAGCAGCGGCTGATACAGCCGCTGCTATTTTATTGTAGGATAAGCACTTCCTGATAAGTGAGACAGAAAATCTTTGATTTTCGTAGTCGAACTTATACAGAGCAGACCGCGCCGAAGGCGAAAATCAAGGGAAGTGCGGCCTATGCATCTGCATTTCTGTATCGGCACTGTCTGCAAAACATTATTTTCCTTCGTAGACAATTACCGAATCCACATCATATTCTTTCAGACGGTCACGTCCGTGCAGACCTGCAAGCTCCATAACGAAGAGCATCTTGACTACTTCTCCGCCCAGCTCCTCGATCAGCTCTGCTGCAGCTTTGATCGTTCCGCCGGTAGCGATCAGGTCATCGACCAGAACGACTTTCTGGCCCGGTTTGATGGAATCCTTATGCATCTCGATCGTTGCGGAACCATACTCCAGATCGTAGGATTTGGAAACCGTCTCACGCGGAAGTTTTCCTTTTTTACGTACAAGCACAAACGGTTTGTGCAGGTTATAGGCCAGCGGCATTCCGAAGATAAAACCACGGGACTCGGTACCTACGAGCACGTCGAAATCAATGCCTTCCAGTCTCTCCTGCAGCTGGTTGATGGCAAGCTGCAGACCGTCTGCATCATCCAGAATGCTTGTTACATCACGAAAAATAATACCCGGTTCCGGGAAATCCGGAATACTGATCACATAATCCTCTAATTTTTTCATATGTCCTCTCCGTTTCTAAAGCCTAATACGGCAATTTAATTTCATAAAGGGAAGTATACCATTTTCTCTTTTTTTTTACAATACAAAGGGAAGGTCCGAAGAACCTTCCCTTTATGTATACCTGCCGTTTTGTTCACAAAACTTTTCTCTCCTGTGGAAACAGCCGTTTTCTATGCTTTTTACTGATACGAGGTGATATTCACCTGCAGCGTGATCCGTCCCCTCCACTCATTGATCGTCGGAAAATAGGCACAGGTGATCTCCGAATGTTCCTCCAGATAAGCCGCAAATCCCTCCGCATCACCGAAATACAGTCCTTCGATGGAACATCCGTTTCCGCTGCTCAGCATTGTTTTGGCCGCATTACGATTTTTCCCCATGATCCGTGGAGCCGAGGCATGCAGCTGCCGCTCTGCAAACAGAGGCTTTTCATTTCCGTTTCCGAATGGTTTGAGCAGTTCCATCTGCTTGATCAGTCCTTCATGGATATAGGAGACCGGCATCGGGATATCGATCTTCAGCTTCGGGATCATGTCATTTTCCGTAAGGGTACACATACTGTTCAGTTTCCGGCGAAAGATATCAACATTTTCCTCCGGAAGAGAAATCCCTGCCGCCATCGGATGACCGCCGAATTTTGTCAGCAGCTCTTTGCACTTCAGCAGCTCCTCATACATGGAATAGTTTTCTATGGACCGGCCGGATCCCTTCACGCCTTCCTCCGTTCTTGTAAGAACAAACGACGGCCGGTGAAAATGTTCCTTCAGCCTTCCCGCAATAATGCCTGCCAGCGATTCATGGCAGTCGGGCAGATAGACGACAAGAACCCGGTCCTCCAGAAGTTCCGAATTCTCCACGAGACGGATCGCCTGCTCCGTTCCTTCCAGCGTCATCTCCTTGCGGCTGGCATTCAGTGCGATCAGTTCGCCTGCCAGTGCAGCCGCTCTTTCCCGGGAATCTGACAGAAGCATTTCCAGCGCCCGGGAAGCGGTATCCAGTCTTCCGCTGGCATTCAGACAGGGGCCGAGAACGAATCCGATATGATAGGTATCGATCTGATCCATTTCCAGATTATTCTGACGGATCAGCTCCTGCATACCAGGATTTTTTGTCCTGCGCAGCCGGCGCAGGCCTTCCCGGACAAGGATCCGGTTCTCATCCTTCAGCTCCATCACATCACCGATGGTCGCAAACGCGGCAAATTCCAGAAGTTCTTCCTTTTCCTCCTGTGCATGTTTTATCCGAAACAGATCATAGAGATGACAGATCAGTTTAAATGCGACCCCGGCTCCGCACAGCCCTTCAAAGGGATAGCTGCAGTCTGCCCGATGCGGATCCACGACCGCGGCAGCCGGCGGAAGAATATACCGGATCTCACCATCCACCTCTTCATACGGCACCTGATGATGATCGGTAACGATCGTGGTCAATCCCAGTTCACCCGCAAGTTCGATCTGCTTTGCCGCAGATATTCCGTTGTCACAGGTAAGCAGCAGTTCCCTGCCGTCCTCCTTTGCCCGGCGTACAAGATTTTCATTCAGTCCGTATCCATCCCGGATACGCTCCGGAATACAATAATCCACATCCGCCCCCAGCAGACGCAGACCACGGAGCAGAATGTAAGTAGACATGATACCGTCAATATCATAATCACCGATGATTCGGATCCGCTTCCCGGTTTCAATTGCCTCACGCAGTATCTCCGCCGCCCTTGGCAGATCCTTCATTCGTTCCGGATCATACAGATCCTGCAGACCGCCGTACAGGAATTTTTCTATTTTGTTTTCCGCCAGTGTCCGTCCGTTTTCACCGACTGTTTTTTCATCCTCTTCGGTAAATACCTCCCGGTTCCGCATCAGACGGATCAGCACCGGATCCAGATGAAAAATATCGCCCAGCTTCTGAAAGGAAGCTTTTTTCATCGACACGACCCATTTTTCTTTCATTTCTTTCCCCTTCCGACTGTATTTTCTTCCATTATAAACGTTTTATGATTCCATTGCAGATCCCGGAGAGAATCTGCAATGGAATATTTCTGTTTATAAAGATATCCCCGGATATTTACATACCCGGGGATATCTTCAGGATTCACGGCTTATGATCAATGACGATTTCTGCCGCGTTTCGGTTTTGTACTCTGATATCTGGAAGTATCCTTCTTCTCAGATACACCATGTGCGGCTTTCTCAACCGGAGCAGCAGCTTTTTCCGCCGGTGCAGCAGTCTCTGCAGCAAGCGCATTCTGTACAGCACCTTTGTCCTTTCTGCCATTTGCCGTCTTCATCATGTACCAGAGCGGGCCGGTAACGAATACGGATGAGAAGCATCCTGCAAGAAGACCGACAATGATCGGCAGTGCGAATGCACGAACGGACGGTACACCCATGATGTACAGGACGGTAACCGTGATCAATGTTGTCAGGTTGGAGTACAGGCTTCGTGTCAGGGTCTGTGTAACAGACGTATTCACGATCTCCTTGTAGCTGCTCTGACTCATTGCGGACATGTTCTCACGAACACGGTCGAAGATAACGATGGTTGCGTTGATGGAGTAACCCAGGATCGTCAGCATAACGGCGATGAAGGTGGAACCAACCGAAGCACGGAACCATACGTAGAACGCAATTACGATAGCGATATCGTGTACCAGCGCAATAACCGCACTGGATGCAAAACGGATATCTCTGAATCGGAAGAAGATATACAGCAGCATGCAGGCAACCGCAATAATAACGGCAACGATCGCATTCTGTCTCATCTCTCCACTGATGATCGAAGAAATATTCTCCGCTGTGATCTGGGATGCATCTACACTGAATTTCTCTGCCAGTGCATTGTCCAGAGCGGTACGATTATCCAGACTCAGTTCTGTTGTTTTGATTACGACCTGTGTGGTGCCGGAGATCTTCTGGAACTGGATATCGTTGTTGCCGGTGATTTCCGCAACAACCGGCTTCACCTCATTGTCGAGGCTTTCCAGTGACATCTCCTGACCGAAGTCAACAGTGGTAGCTGTACCGCCGACAAAATCCAGACTGTAGTTCATAATATGTCCGGTCTGACCGTTGCAGATCACCATTCCCACCGGAACGGAAACGACCAGAACAAGGGCGATGATCATCGGAATCATACGTTTTCCGACAAAATCAAATACTTTCTTGTGTTCGGTCTTGCCGTACATGCCTTCTTTTCTAAGGCCGATGCCGTAGAACGCATAGCTGATCCATCTGGAAATAACCAGTGCGGTAAACAGAGACAGAACAGTACCGATTGCAAGTGTGGTAGCAAATCCCTGTACGCTTCCGGTTCCCAGGAAGTACAGAACAGCGGCAGCGATCAATGTAGTGATCTGACCGTCGAAGATCGCGGAGAAGGCTTTATGGAATCCTGCGCGGATCGCACGGTTCAGACCGCTTCCGAGCGCCAGCTCCTCACGAACACGGGTATAGATAATAACATTCGCATCTACGGCCATACCGATGGTCAGGATCAGACCGGCGATACCCGGCAGTGTCAGCGTAATGTCAAATGCATTCATCAATGCCAGATCCATGAATGTGAACAGGAGGAGTGCCCAGCCTGCTGCAATTCCGGATACACGGAAGATGATGATCATAAACAAAATAACCAGCAGAATACCGATGATACCGGCTTTGATACTGGTAGCCAGTGCCTCCTGTCCGAGAGATGCTCCGACAACGTTGGAGTAGATCTCGTTCAGCTCCAGAGACAGAGAACCGATACGGATATAGGATGCCAGTCTCTGTGCTTCTTCCAGAGAGGACATACCATTGACCTCCGCTTTTCCGCCGGAGATCGCAGCCTGTACCGTCGGATTGCTTACAACGCTGCCGTCATAAACAATGGCGATTCTCTTGCCCACATTGGCAGAGGTTGCTTCATAGAACTTGTCAGCACCCTCGCTTGTCATCGTCAGTTCCACTACATACTCACGAATACCACTGGTATTGTTCGATCTGGCAACACCCTGTGCATCGGCAATGTCCGTACCTTCCAGAACGGTATTGCCGCTCTCATCTGTAAAATACAGAGAACCCGGTTTTCCAAGATCGGCAAGGATCTCATTGGCATTGCTTACACCCGGAATCTCGATATTGATACGGTTCAGCCCCTGCTGGTATACAGATGCCTCTGTACTGTAGTTGGTAACACGCTGTTCCAGTTTCCAGATGGTGTCATTCATGGCATCCTGTGCCGGAGCAGCTTCGGTTGCTTCATAGGTGATACTTACACCGCCGGACAGATCCAGACCGGTACGAATGTTTTTCATAGCACCTACATGTGCGTCTCCCCATCCCTGGATCACCGTAAATCCCAGAAGTACGGTGATAACAGCAAGAATGAGAAGCACTGCAATACTTTGCTTTTTCTTCATTTTCCCATTACCTCATTGTTACATATTTATATTTTCGCAGGTCCGCACCTGCCAATATACGAAATCAGACTTTCACCTGGGTATTGCCGTCTTCGTCGGCAAGAGCGGCCTTGATCATCAGAGAACATTCGATCCGTTTTTTCTGCATCTCGCATCCGATCCTGTATACATCATTGATGCCGCCGGTGAAATTGTAGGAGTTTGCTGCGCATCCGCCGCTGCAGAAGAAACGTGAGAAGCATTCAGAGCATTCCTTCTTGGAATACACATTGACTTTCTTAAATTCCTGCACCAGATCCGGGCGCAGAATACCCTCCTCTACATTTCCGAGCAGGAACTTTTCATTTCCTACAAACTGGTGGCAGGGATACAGATCACCCCAGGGGGTAACCGCCAGATACTCATCACCGGAACCGCAGCCGGAAAGCCTCTTATATACGCAGGGACCGCCGGAAAGGTCGATCATGAAATGGAAGAAGTTGAAGCCTCTTCCCTCTCTGGTACGCTTGATCATCTCTTTGGCCAGAATGTCGTACTGCTCCATGATGATCGGAAGATCCTCTTCACGGATCGCATAATCCTCTTCCGGAGGTGCAACTACCGGCTCAATGGAGATCTGCTTGAATCCCAGATCTGCCATATGCAGAACATCGGCTGCAAAATCAAGATTATGATGTGTAAATGTACCGCGTACATAGTATTTGTCCTGATTGCGGCTGTCCGCAAATTTCCGGAATTTCGGAACGATCAGATCGTAGCTGCTCTTGCCGTTGCGGAACGGACGCATCCGGTTATTGACTTCCGGACGACCGTCCAGAGACAGAACCACGTTGTCCATCTCCTTGTTGCAGAACTCCATGATCTCATCATTCAGCAGCACACCGTTTGTTGTCAGTGTAAAACGGAAATGCTTGCCTGTATACTTCTCCTGCTCACGTCCGTATGCCACCAGATCTTTAACGACCTGCCAGTTCATCGTCGGCTCTCCGCCGAAGAAGTCCACCTCCAGATTTCTTCTGGTTCCGGACTTGCGGATCAGGAAATCCAGTGCTTTTCTTCCTACTTCATAGGACATCAGGGCTCGTCTGCCGTGATACTCACCCTCTTCCGCAAAGCAGTAGCGGCAGGCAAGATTGCAGTCATGGGCAATATGCAGGCACAGTGCTTTTACAACTGTCGGTCTGTCCTGGAAGCGGTCGATGGCATCCTTGTAGGCATCCTCGGTATACAGCTGGCCGTCTGCCTTCAGTTCCTCAACCTCTTCGATCGATTCCGCAATTTCTTCGGCCGGATATTTTTCGGAAAGAGCAGAACAGATCTCTTCTTTTGTCTTTTCTTCATTCATCAGTGTCAGGACATCGTATGTCAGATCATCCGGCACATGCACGGATCCGCTGTTCACGTCCAGACAGAGATTGTAACCATTGTTTTTAAATAAATGTACCAATGAAATTTCTCCCATCCAAAAATAATTCTTAAGACAAGAAGAAGAAGTGTTCCAGCTCCGTAGGGAACAGGAACACTTCTTAATCTGTTGATCTTACGATTTAATTATTTAGCATGCTCGCAGGTCTGATTTCCTACGGTACAGGATGTCTTGCATGCAGACTGGCAGGATGTCTGGCACTCGCCGCAGCCGCCTTTTTTAACAGAGTTCTGCAGGTTTCTTGTATTTAATGTCTTAACGTGTTTCATCGTGAAATCCTCCTGATCAGCTTCTTTTAAGCCTTTTAATTAGTCTGACCTATTATAGCATAGGGCAGAAAAAGCTGTCAATCATCGCACTCTATCTTTTCCTTACCGAAATAAAAAGATACACCACTTTCCCTCTTCAATGCTATAATGTTAGCTGCAGCAGACTGTGTTTGCATCCATGCCCGGTCTGCTGTCACTTACACTGCAGAAAAGCACTGCTGTTTCAGCACTGCATTTAAGAATGGAGATCCTATATGAGTGAAATTACAGAAGTCAGACAGCTGACCGACATCCTGTCCTCTGCTATTCCGACCGAAGGAACCGAAGATCTGTCCTCCGGCGCCGTTGTCCGTCTAAAAAAAGGCGAAGGCCGTACCATCAAGGCCGGCGGCACATGGGTATTTGACAATGAGATTGCCTCGGTTTCCGGAAGCTATGAAAACGGAGATATTCTTTCCGTGGAAGATTTTGACGGTTACTTCATGGGCTACGGCTTTATCAGTACCTCTTCCAAGATCCGTATTCGTCTGCTCTCCCGTTCCAAAGAGATGCCCGTCACCTTATCCTTTTTGAAAAAACGTGTCCGTGCGGCATGGGACTATCGCAAAAAAGTGATCGATACCTCCAGCTGTCGGCTGATCTTCGGGGACGCGGATTTCTTCCCGGGACTGACCGTAGATAAATATGAAGATATTCTCGTCGTTGAATCCCTGGCTCTGGGAATCGAAAAACTGAAAGAACCGATCCTGAAGGCTCTTGTGGAAATTCTGGCCGAAGACAATGTCCGGATCCGCGGTATTTTCGAGAGAAGTGACGCAAAGGTACGTGAAAAAGAAGGTCTTCCCCGCGTGAAAGGCTTCCTTTCCGCTCCCTTTGATACCAGGGTTCCAATCACAGAAAATGGAATCCGATATATCGTTGACGTGGAAAACGGACAGAAGACCGGCTTCTTCCTGGATCAGAAACTGAACCGGAAGGCGATCCAGCCGCTCTGCCGGGATGCCGAGGTTCTGGACTGCTTTACCCATACCGGCTCCTTCGGTCTGAATGCCGCCTATGCCGGTGCCTCCCATGTCATCTCCGTTGACGCTTCCGAGCTTGCCATTGAGCAGGCAGAGGAAAATGCAAAGCTGAACGGTCTTTCCGACCGCATCGATTACTATGCAGCCGATGTATTCGAACTGCTCCCGGATCTGGAAGCTCAGGGCAAACAGTTTGATGTGGTCATTCTGGATCCTCCGGCATTTACCAAATCCAGAGCTTCGATCAAAGCAGCAGTCCGCGGCTATCGTGAGATCAACATCCGCGGTCTGCGGCTTGTAAAAGACGGCGGCTATTTTGCCACCTGCTCCTGTTCCCACTTTATGGATCCGGAACTCTTCCGCAAGACCATTGCCGAAGCAGCCAGATCCGCCCATGTCCGTCTGCGCCAGATCGAATTCCGTACCCAGGCACCGGATCATCCGATCCTCTGGAGCAGCGATGAGTCCTATTATCTTAAATTCTATACCTTCCAGGTAGTGAAGGACAGATAACATTTCCAATCGGGGAATACTCGCCGCCTGCTGAAGCAGGAGCCTTACCTACAGCAAAGAGAACGTTCACCTCACCGGACGATTTCTTTGCATGCTTAACAAAAAAAACCTGCGGGGCTTCCCGCAGGTTTTTTTCACATTTATTCCGACTTTTGAACCATCTTTATTTCATAAACTGATCGATAGCTTTATTCATCTGTTCGATGGCATCGGTGTCACCGCTTTCCACCGCATCGACGATACAGTGTTCCATATGATCCTTCAGAATCACTTTTCCGGTATTGTTCAGCGCCGATTTGACAGCAGCGAGCTGGATCAGCACCTCGGAGCAGTCCACCCCTTCCTCCACCATTCGTTTCACCTTCTCCAGATGACCGATGGCTCTTGCCAGACGATTGATCACCGCCTGCGTATTCTGATGGGTATGGGTATGCGTATGCTCATGGGTATGCTCGATCACACTCCCGTCTTCCATTACATGCACATGTCTGGCGTTGGACAGATGCTCATGACCATGTGCCTGTTCATGACTGTGATCATGGGTATGTGCATGACCATGTTCATGATGTTCCACTGAGTTTTTTCCGTGTTCGTGCACTGCCTCACTCATTGGAGCCCCTCCTGCTGTTTCTTAGTTTTCTTCTCTGGTCTCTTTTGCTACCAGCTTCTCTGCACCATATTTCTTGCGAAGTGCCGGCTTCTCGATCTTACCGGTCGCATTTCTCGGAACCTCGGCAAAGATGATCTTCTTCGGACGTTTGTAACGCGGCAGTCCTTTGCAGAATTCGTTGATCTCCTCTTCGGTTGCCTCCATGCCCGGTTTGATGGAAATGATCGCACCGGCGATCTCTCCCAGTCGTTTATCCGGGAATCCGATAACAGCAACATCATGGATCTTGTCATTGGAACGAAGGAAGTCTTCGATCTGAACCGGATACAGGTTCTCACCGCCCGATACGATAACATCCTTCTTACGGTCTACCAGGAAGTAGAAACCGTCCTCATCCTGAACAGCCATGTCTCCGGTTTTCAGCCAGCCGTCCCCCGGCAGTACCTCTGCGGATGCCTCCGGATTTTTGTAATAGCATTCCATAACGCCGGCACCCTTGACACAAAGTTCACCCTCGTGTCCGGGTTCGACCTCGGTGTAGTCTTCGTTAACGATCTTAACCTGCCAGTTGTATCCCGGAACACCGATCGCACCGACTTTGTGAATATTCTCCACACCCAGGTGAACGCAGCCGGGTCCGATGGATTCGGAAAGACCGTAGTTTGTATCATACTGATGATGCGGAAAATACTCTTTCCAGTGGCGGATCAGTGACGGCGGAACCGGCTGTGCACCGATATGCATCAGTCTCCACTGCTCCAGATCGTAATCCTCGATCTTGATATCACCGCGATCCAGTGCATCCAGCACATCCTGTGCCCACGGAACAAGCAGCCAGACGATGGAACATTTCTCGTTGGAAATGGCAGACATCAGAACATCCGGTGTTGTTCCCTTCAGAAGAACCGCACGGCTTCCGGACATCAGCGAACCGAACCAGTGCATTTTTGCACCTGTGTGATACAGCGGCGGAATACAGAGGAATACATCCTCGTGCGTCTGTCCGTGATGCTGCTGCTCCACAATGGCCGCCTGTGTCAGTGAACGATGCTTATGCAGGATTGCCTTCGGGAATCCGGTCGTACCGGAAGAAAAATAGATGGCTGCATCGTCATCGTCGGTCAACGGAATCAGCGGCGGCTGACTGGAGAAATCATGCACCATCTCCAGATAATTGTCTGCAAACATCGGACAGTTCTCGCCTACATAGATCAGCAGACGGCCTTTGCTCAGCTTATCCTCGATTGCCTCAATACGGCCGATAAACTGCGGTCCAAAAAACATAATATCAATATCAGCCAGGTCTGCACAATACAGGATCTCATCGGAAGAATAACGGAAGTTGAACGGAACTGCCAGCGCACCGGTCTTCAGAATTCCGAAATAGATTGGCAGCCATTCCAGGCAGTTCATCATAAGAAGAGCAACCTTGTCTCCTCTCTTCACACCCTTCGCAAGCAGCATGTTGGCAACACGGTTTGCCTTCTCATCAAAAACACCCCAGGTGATCTCATGTCGGTACGGTCTGTCATCGGTCTGCTGGATCAGATCGAACTCCTTCCAGGTGATCCGTCTGGTTTCTTTCATCTCCGGATTCAGTTCTACCAGCGCCACTTCATTTCCGTACAGTTTCGCATTTTTCTCAAGTAAATCTGTAATAGGCATTTGCTAACCCTTCTTTCCTGCATCTTTGTTACTTCGTATATCCTGCACCTTACCGACCGCCCCGGCGGCACGCATCAGCGCTTTAAAGTGCAAAACTCAGCTTTTTCATTTTAACAGTATATTCTTTCTTTTTCAAGGGTCTTCTCAACAAATACAGGCGGCAAAGCAGAGCTTCTCTATGTTTCCGTTCGGTGCGGTACTGCAAGTCTCCTTGTCCTGCACAGCTGTGCGTGGATCCGTCTGTGAGATTCGCGGTCGCACGAAAAGAAGCTGTATACCGGTTCCCTACTTCCGGCATACAGCTTCTGATTTTCATTTATGCTGCAGAAAATATCTCCCCTGATCTTCTGCCTCCGATCAATACCCCTTTGACCGAATCCCAAAATTGTTACTTTCTGTTTCTCGCTTCTGCTCTTCTGGCTGTATAAAACTCTGCCTTCTCGGCACGTACCTGATTCAGCAGGAAATGAAGAGCGATCCAGAATACCATTCCTGCGCTTCCCAGCGCGATCATAAACGGAAGTACCTGATCAAAGTAACCGGTCTGTGCGGCAGTTACTGTCTGTGTGGTAACTGTCTGTGCAGGTGCAGTCTGTGTCTGTGTACCGGAACTTCCGGTCTGCGTACTGCTGTCCGTTGTATTTGTCGTCGATGCGGCCGTTACTGTATGTGTGGTTACGGTATGTGGCGGGTAACACACACAAAATGCACCTGCACAGAC
>JAUNAK010000091.1 GCA_030527665.1 Eubacteriales bacterium | reverse complement strand
TGTTCCCTGTCCGCATGGCCGCTGATTCCGGGCAGACTTAGTATCTTTGCCTTTACAGCGATCGTCTCGCCGAAGAGCCGTACTTCTTTTTCCCCGTTCAGAAGCGAAAATCCCAGTGTACCCGGACACTGGTATCCGACAAAAATGATCGTACTCTCCGGCCGCCACAAATTATGTTTCAGATGATGACGGATTCTGCCGGCTTCACACATACCGGATGCAGAGATAATAACGATCGGTTTATCCACGAAATTGATCGCACGGGAATCATCACTGGTAACCGAGGTCTTCAGCCCCGGAAAACCGATGGGATTCACGCCTTTATAGATCATTTCCTTATCCTGTTCACGGAAGCATTCCAACACACTCTTATTAAAAACAGAGGTAGCCTCCACGGACAGCGGACTGTCTACATAAACATCAAAATCGATATGCCTGTGCATCAGCTTCTCCTGCTTGATCCGACGAATATGATACAGCATTTCCTGTGTCCGACCTACTGAAAAAGCAGGAATCACAACATTGCCGCCGCGGGCAAATGTTTCCTCAAAAACACCTGCCAGAGAAGCCGCATAATCCGGAGGCGTATCGTGAAGCCGATCTCCATAGGTGGATTCGATCAGCAGATAGTCTGCATCCGCAGGAACCTCCGGATCCCGAATCAACGGACGGCTGCCGTTTCCCAGGTCGCCGGAAAAGATGATTTTCTTCTCAATTCCCTCTTCCATCAGCCACATTTCGATAAAAGAGGAACCAAGCAGATGTCCGGCATCCCGAAAGCATACACGTATCTCATCACAGACATGGATTTCTTCATCATATGGACAGGGGACAAAGTACTCCATTACTTTCATCGCATCCTCAACGGAGTACATGGGAACTACAGCCTCCCTGCCTGCACGTTCATTTTTACGGTTTCTCCATTCCGCCTCAAACTCCTGGATATGCGCACTGTCTTTGAGCATGATCCTGCACAATTCCGTCGTTGCATTAGTTGCATAGATCTCCCCGTGAAATCCTTTAGCATACATCAACGGAATCAGACCGGAATGATCGATATGTGCATGCGTCACAAAAATATAATCGATCATGCCCGGATTAACAGGAACCTCCTGATTTATATACAGATCCGCTCCCTGCTCCATGCCGCAGTCAACAAGGAGATGTTTATTACCCACTTCCAGATAATGACAGCTTCCGGTAACCTCATGTGCCGCACCGATAAACTCTATCTTCATAGCAGATCCTCCTGTATATAGTTTTATACTCTGATTACATTAAAGACTTTTCTCCCTGATATGGATTAAAACCTGATCCAATTTCCCTGTATTTTCAAAGGTTATTCAAACCAGATCCTTACGTATCTGCAGTTTTCCATATCGGATCATATATATATTATACTCTCATTTCAGGCAATACTCATTAAAAAAACAGACATTAGCCCGTATTCGCAGGTCAATGTCTGTTTTTTTCTTTTCCGGTGCTGTTTTAGTGATCCAGATCGGTAAGAATGATTCCCATATACCGCGGAGAGGTACGCTCGAGCTCGTAGCACTCCCCTTCCGGTGTCGGATATTTTGCAATGAAATTGGAGATCGTTTTCAGATTTTCTTCTGTCAGTTCAAACTGAAGGGTTTGAATATTGGACTCTACATGTCTGGAGTTTCTGGTTCCGACCATTACTGCGCCGACACCCGGCTGACGAAGAATATACTGAACAGCTACATTGGCAATCGATACGCCATGCTCATCGGCGATCTCTTTCAAGATCGGCAGAAGCGCCTGCAGACCATCCCATCCAAGAGAATCTTCGATGATCTGCATATATTTTACCTGCGAACGCGTTTCCGGTGCTTTATACTCGGTATTCATGTAACGCTCGGCAAGAAATCCGCCGGCCAGTGTACCATAACAGAAAGTATAGATTCCATGCTCCTGGCTGTACTTCAGAAGTTTTCTCTCAGGGCGTCGGTCAAACACCGAATACTGCGCCTGATTGGAAACGACCGGAATGCCTGCATCCACCATCTGTTTCAGACGCTCGGTATCCATGTTGCACATGCCGATGTTGCGGATCTTGCCCTTCTCCTGCAGTCGAACCAGCTCAAAAGCAGTGTCCATCATGCCGGAAATATTAAAATCCCACCAGTGAAACTGAACCAGATCCAGCGCCTCCCTGTGCATCCGCATCAGGGATCGATCGACGATCCGCTCCACATAGTTACGGTCGATCTGCTTCAGCATGCTCTTATCCGGAACAAATTTGGTGTGGACCTGAATATCCTCTTCCTGATAATGACCGGAATCCTTCAATTCGTTTACAAAACGACCGATGATTTCCTCTACACCGGTGTAGATGTCTGCACAGTCAAAGGTTGTAAATCCACGATCCACCAGCTGATGAAATCCGCGAATCGCATCATCCACATCCAGATTTCCCTGCAGACAGTGCTCGGAAGACAGCTGCCAGCAGCCGTTGATCACACGGTTGAACGTATATCCGTTTTTTAATTGACATTTCTGTTCGATCATAATTAGAAAACTCCTTTTATCAATAGTACACTTATATTTGTTATCTATAGCATCCTCTCTGCCGAAAAGGTTATTCCTCCGGCTTCAGCGGGACGACCGTACACTCGCTGTGATACTGGATTCTTTTGCCCACTCTTGAAATGCGGAACTTTGCACCGCAGTTCGGATCCGGACAGGCAATCACGGTGTCCGACAGCATCCAGTCATTGGCGTCCAGTTCTCTCTGTTTGGCCGGAAGAAGCGGCAGAAGTGCTGCCAATGCATACATGGAAACCCGGGAATCAGCATCCGGAAAACGCAGATTCTCCCCTTCCACATAAAAACAGTCCCCCACTTTATGACTGCAGACAAACGGCTTGTCCGATTCGATCACTTCAACCTTAAGATCATATAATGTAAATGCATCCGACATATCGATTCCTCATTTCTCAAATCTCATTCCCAAAGTATAGTACGTAACCTTCTCTGCGTCAACCAAACGGCATCCGTTGGATTCACCATAAAGTCTTCTCGACGAAAAAAAACGGTTCTGCCCGCCATCCGCAAGTCTGCAGACACGGGACAGAACCTTACCCAATCAGAAGATGTGCATATTCCGGATTTTTTGCTATTATAATAGTAAGATCTATTACACGCAGTATGCATACTGCAGGAAAGGAAAAAAGCATGAGTGGAAAAAAACTGATCGAAGCCCTCTGGGATTGTCCATTCTGCGGACAAAAAGGAATCGGTGGTCTGACCAAGATCTGTCCCAACTGCGGACATAAACAGGATGAAAACACCGTATTCTACATGGGAAGCAAAAAGAACTATCTCTCGGAAGAGAAAGCGCAGGATTATGGAAATGGTGCCGACTGGCTCTGCAGCTACTGCGGAAGCTTTAACCGTTACAATGAAAAGGAATGTACGACCTGCGGTGCCCCTCGCGAAGAACAGAAATCCGATTACTTTGAGAATAAAAAAGCCGTAGAAAAGAAACGAGCTGAAAAAGAAGCCGAAATTGCCGCATCAAAGGCTGAAGCAGAAGCCGCACAGAAGAAAGCCGGTTCCAAAACAGGAAAACGGCGCACGGCAAAGTCCGGTGCCAAAACCTCTGCACTCTCCCATGCAAAGGCAAATTCAACAAGCGGATCCTCCAAACGGTCCAGCCGGATGAAAAAGCTTCTGATGATTTTCGGAGCTCTTTTTGCTGTCCTGCTGATCATCTTCTGGCCGCGAAAAGTAGACACGGTCGTGGCTGCCAAATCCTGGGAACGTTCGATCAGCATCGAAGAATACAAAACGGTTCAGGAAAGCGACTGGTCCATACCTCAGGGCGGGCGGCAGACATCCACCAAAAGAGAGATCCACCATTACGACCATGTCATCGATCACTACGAAGACGTGGAGGTCCAAAAATCAAGGGAAGTTCAGGACGGCTACGATTACGAAACCAGCTATACCGATAACGGTGACGGTACGTATTCGGAACATACAACAAAGGTTCCCCGCTATACAACCGAATATTATTACGAGACAGAACGGCAGCCGGTCTATGTAGATGTTCCCGTATACCAGACCAAGTATTACTACGATATTGAACGATGGGTTCCGACCCGGTCGGTCGATACCTCCGGAAATGGTACCGATACACCAGTCTGGGGGGATCCGGTTCTGGCCGATCAGGAAAGGGAAGGTGAACGAACAGAGAAATATACCGTTACTTTCCGTACCTCCAAAGGAAAGGAATACACCACAAAGCTTTCCGAAGAACTCTGGAACACACTGAAACTTGCCAAAAAAGCAGAGATCACCGTCTCCGGGGATTCCGTCAAAAAAGTCAATGGTGTGGATATTTAACAGGCAATAAAAGTGACGAAAACACCCCTGCAGCTTTGCAAACAAAGCTGCAGGGGTGTTTTCGTCGTCTTTTATATACCGCTGTAACCAATCCCTTCATTTTTCAATCATGTAAGATCACCGCTGAATTTCTTCTGTCATTGGAAACGCTGCTGCGAACTCTGTAAACGGCATACGAAATACCGCCACGAACCAGGTAAGCTGCCTGTTATCCCAGATGCAGTGTATTGATCAGCAGTATCCAGCTCAGACCGTAATAACAGATAACTGCCACAAGGTCGTTGACAGTCGTAATCAATGGTCCGGAGGCAACCGCCGGATCCACATGGATCTTTTTGAAGAAAATCGGTATGCAGGTTCCCACCAGACTGGATACCATCATGGATGCCAGCAGGGAAATGCCGATACAGCCGGAAACAGAAAAGGCAAACATGGCAGTTCTTCCTTTTGCCGTCATAATATATATACCGACCGCTCCAAAAGACAAAAGTCCCAGAATCAGACCGTTCAAGGCTCCGACACGCAGTTCCTTGCCTGCCAGCTTCAGTTTCTGCGAAAAGCTGAGCTGTTCATCCATTAAGACACGAATCGTAACAGCCAGAGACTGGGTACCCACGTTGCCGGCCATATCCAGAATCAGCGACTGGAAAGCCATGATCAAAGGCAGCTGACTGACTACCTGCTCAAAAGTTCCCACAACAGTGGAAACGCCCATGCCCAGAGCCAGAAGGATCAAGAGCCAGGGCATACGCTTTCTGAAGCTTTCTTTCAACGGCTCATTCAGATCCTCTTCCGCAATCAAACCAGCCAGACGAGCATAGTCCTCGCCCATCTCATTGTCGATGATCTCAACAATATCCATCGAAGTGATCACACCGATCAGCTTATTCTCTTCATCCAGAACCGGAATCGAATCCTCGGAATAATCCTTCAGAGTCTCAATACAATCCTCAATACGTTCATTGCCGTAAACATACGGATACGAGGTGACGATCTGATTCTCCAGCTCATCATTCTGCCTTGCCCGGATCAGATCCGGCAGGTCGATTGCACCATAAAACCGGTGGTCCTCGGTCCAGACAAAAATCGTAGTAATGTTGTCATGCTCTGCAGCCTGACGAACCAGTTCTTCCATAGCCTGCTTAATGGTCAGATTATACGGAATTGCCACAAAGTTGGCGGTCATGTGACTTCCGATCTCATCTTCATCGTAGGCAGCCAGAAGCGAAAGAGCTTTCTTGGCATTTGCATCCATCAGTTTGTAGACAACATTACGCTTTTCTTTGGGAATCAATTTGAATACTCGATTCAATTCTTCCGCTTCCATATGCGAAGCGATCGATGCCGCTTTGCCGACTTCCAACTCATCCAGAAATTCCGCCGCATCTTCCGGTTCGATATATTCAAATACATTGGAGAGCGTATCACTGTCCAGAATCCTGCACATCTTCTGTCTCTCAGCAATACTCAGAACTGCATAGGCATCGGCCAGATCATTTTCATGATAATTCAGCAGTTCCTCTGCCATGACTTTAGGCGACTTATTGCTTTTTACGAGGTTGATAATCTCAGAAACAAAATTCATTCCTTCCATTTGATATCAATCCTCCTTTCCCTGATTGCTTTCACAGCAGGTTCGATTCGCATTTCAGTATGCGGCCGTCAACAGCCAGAACTCTCCTTCCGTTTAAAGCAGTACTTTATCGGATCACTGCAATATCCTCTACGGATTTGCGCGGAGGCATTTTCGCATCGATATCCGGATAGCCGACTGCAATTACGGATACAACGATCTGCTCTTCCGGAATCTCAAAGATCTCTTTCAGGACAGAAACATCCCGGATACCCATGACAAGAGTTCCAAGTCCCAGCTCAGCTGCCTTCAGAATCAGATTCTGGTTATGCATGCCCAGATCATAGATGCCCCAGGCATTATTGTCCAGTTCGGTAGTCGGTGTTCCGTCTTTTTCATATCCGGAAACATTCGCCTTTACCGCAGTTACAATATAGGCAGAAGCCCCTTCTGTACTCTTATTGTTAAATGCCGGAAGCGCCCCTCTTACCTTTTCGATCATCTCGGCGGAGTAAGCCACATAATACCGGGCCGTCTGTGTGTTCTTCCAGGAAGGTGCATAAATGGCACAGCCGATCATTTCCCGGATCTGTTCTTCTGTAACTTTACGTGTACCGTCGTATTTACGGATACTTCTTCTGGATGCAGCAACTTCATTAAATTCCATACTTTGTTTCTCCTTTTTTCCATGTTTCAAGTCAGACTCTGCACATCCCCGCGGTGCGTTACTGTCAGACAGAGACTGTTCTTTACCATAAATGTATGGCTAATACGCCTTTCCGTCAATAAGAAATTCAGCAGAAATCTTCCTAAGCAAAGAACATCCACCGGACGTTCTCTTTGCATGCATGACAAAAAGCAGCACCTGCGGCATACTGCCGCAGGTGCTGCTGTCTTCAGCATGTAACCGATAACCCGGGATTAGTTCCAGGTCGGTTTGTAAGCTGCATATTCTTTCTTCTTTGCATCCAGGAATTCTTTTTTCTCCATGATGATCGGGATACAGATTCTCATCATCTCACCGATCTCTGCATGATGCTCATTCAGACCGTTGATCGTGTTACGAGCACGTTTCTGCTCGCTCTCCGGGAAGGTAATGTTCATCTTGCCGTTTTCGATAGCTGCTGTACCATGGATACCGCAAACCGGGCAGGTAACATTTGCGCTGCCGTCAACCATCAGCAGGTTCAGATGGCAAACCGGGCAGGTTCCTTCTTTACCGAACCATGTAGTCTCATCATACGGAACACCAAGGTTGTTGCACAGGTTCTCACCCATAGCAAACATATCGTCCATCATCGGCTGATCCAGGAACGGGCTGGTCTTTCTTCCCTGATCGTTAGCGTTGATCTGACCAACAACCTTCATAGCCTGGGAGCAGCTGAATAGGTGCATCATCGGCAGACCCATGCAGGTCCAATCCTCAGTCCATGCGCCGCCTACAGCAACATAGCTGCAGTAACGATCTTTGAAGTAACGCTCGTCAAGCAGCGGACGTCCCTCAGCTCTTCTCTTCTCCTGATCATCGATCATGGAAGCACGGTCATGTGCTGCACCGAAACGATCCAGGAAATTCTTCAGCTGACCAACGATACCAACGGAATAAACCGGAGCGGAAATTACGATACCGTCTGCGTCCAGAACCTTCTCCTCCAGAGCCAGATAATCATCTTTGATCACACATTTGATCTTGCCGTCCGGAGCCTTGCTGCAGGCACCGCAGCCACGGCACTGGCCGATATTCATGGTAACGGTGTTAATGAACTCAACCTCAACATCCTTGCCGGCAGCTTTAGCTGCAGCCTCAACACCCATCAGAACCTGTTTGCAATAGATATCACTGCGCTCGTTCTTACGTCCCATAGAAATTCCGAGAACTTTCATTTCCAATCTCCTCCATAATTTACATATTCTTTTCTTCTACCTTATGCTTTCTGCATCTGCACAAAGCACAAGTATATTATATCGCTCTACAGCTGTGCCGCTACATAATATTTGTATATTTCCCTTCTGTAAATTGCATTCTCCGTTCGACATTTTTTTCGGAGATGCAACAAATGTCCGCAATCTATTTCATACAGTATGTACGATTTATGAAATCCCCTGCTATACTATAGGCAGCAAACACGATTTGTATAAACAATTGTATCAGGAGGTTTTCTATGATCTACTACGTTGACCAGCATACCGCCACACCGGGAGACGGAAGCAAACGCTATCCCTTCCGCACCATTCAGGCCGCTGCGGATCTTGCCACAGCCGGTGATGAAATTTACGTTGCTCCGGGCATCTACCGGGAGTCTGTAAACCCGAAACATGCGGGAACAAAAGAAGCACCTGTTGTCTATCGTTCGATCGAGCCTTTGCAGGCTATGATCACCGGTGCGGAATTACTCCATGGATGGAAACCATTGGACGGAAGCGTCTGGACCGCCTCCGTACCCAATTCGATCTTCGGTGACTTTAACCCTTATGACATCCGTGTCTCCGGTGACTGGTTCATTGCCTCTGCCGTTGCACATCTGGGAGACGTATATCTGAACGAAAAATCCATGTATGAGAAACTTTCCATCGATGAAGTCCGTGAATCCGCTCCGTCTGCTGCTTCCTGGGATCCGGAATTTTCCGTATATACCTGGTATGCAGAGGTTCTGGAAAACGAGACCGTATTCTATGCAAACTTTCAGAAACTGGATCCGAACGAACAAAATGTGGAATTTTCCGTTCGTCCCAGCTGCTTTTATCCGCAGGCGGAAGGAATCGATTATATTACCCTCTCCGGGTTCACCGTATGCAAGGCTGCAACGCAGTGGGCTCCGCCGACTGCCCTGCAGGAAGGCATGATCGGTCCGCACTGGTCCAAAGGCTGGATCATTGAGGACTGCCATATCTATGAATCCAAATGCAGCGGTATCTCCCTGGGAAAATACCTGCAGAAGGAAAACAACAACAAATGGCTCCATTGGAAATACAAGGACGGCACACAGACGGAGCGCGACTGTATCCTGCAGGCACAGCGGGAAGGCTGGACAAAAGAACGGATCGGTCACCATATCGTCCGCCGCTGTACGATCCATGACTGCGGTCAGACCGGTATCGTCGGACATCTGGGAGGCGTATTCTCTATTATCGAGGATAACCATATCTACAATATCAATAACAAGCAGAATCTGGCAGGTGCCGAGATCGGCGGAATCAAAATGCATGCTGCCATTGACGTGATTTTCCGCAGAAACCGCATCCACCACTGCACCAGAGGATTATGGCTTGACTGGCAGGCGCAGGGAACCCGCGTGACCCAGAACCTCTTCTATGACAATACTCTTCCGGAATTAAAGGGTGATGTACAGCCCTGTCTGGAAGTTTTCCAGGCACTCGGGGAAGATATCTTTGTAGAAGTATCCCACGGACCGACATTGATCGACAACAATATTCTGCTTTCCGCCCGTGCCCTGAAACTGGCCAGTCAGGGAATTGCCGTTGTGCACAACCTGATCGGCGGATCGCTTGCCGCAATCGGTACCGGTACGGATAACGGCGGAATTGAAAAGATCACCCCGCGTTATACACCGTATCATGTACCGCATCGAACCGAGGTTGCCGGTTTTATGACCTTCCTGCATGGTGATGTACGCTTCCACAATAACGTTTTTGTACAGCAGGATGTGCATCCGGTTCTTCGTGTTCTGGAAAATCTCATGGGCAGCGACGGAAATAAATGGGATGACGGATGTGTATCTGTTGGAACCATGCGCTATGACGGCTTCCCGACCTTTGAAGAATGGGACCGGCAGTTTGAAGGCTACTGCGGCATGGGCTCTCCGGACAGTGACCGCTACTACAATCCGCTTCCGGTATGGGCATCCGGCAACTACTACTTCAACGGTGCCAAAGCCTGGGAAAAAGAAACAGATGCCGTCGTTGATCATGAGCACAGCATTACATTAAAACTGCATGTTAATGACGATGGCTGTACACTGGAGACCAATCTGGGCGAATATCTTCCGCTCAATTCCGTACCGACGATCAGCACCGAAACGCTGGGCATGGCCTTTGAACCGGAACAGCGGTATGAGAATCCGGACGGCTCTCCTATCGTATTTGACATGGACTACTGCGGACAGCATCGAGAGCCCAAGACGACTGCCGGTCCCGGAACCGGTGTCTATGAAGGCGTAAAGATCTGATCTGCTGAAAAGCTGCTGTCGAATGCCGGGAGTATAAAAACATCCTGTATAAATTGTAAAGTCAGATAGATAGAAATTATTTCGTGTAAAAAAAGGTAGTAGAATATTATTCAACAAAAAGCGGTTCTAAGTCAATAGTTGGGGCGCGATTCGTCAAGAATCGCGTCCTTTCAGCA
>JAUNAK010000149.1 GCA_030527665.1 Eubacteriales bacterium | reverse complement strand
ACTATATCATTGCCAGAGAAAACTATGACAAAAACATGGCCGAACACAGCCGCCAGATGCTGAACATGCAGCTCCACCAGCAGAAGCTGCAAAATGATTACATTGAGCAGACCCACCATTTTCGGCATGATATCAAGCACCATGCTCTGATCCTTCTGTCTCTTATGAAGCAGGAAAATTATGATGAGGCAAGAGATTATCTGGAGAAATACACGGATTATATGGACTCTGCATACACGCCCGTTGATGTGTGCAAGCTCCCGGCTTTGAATGCATTGATCAATGAATACATCAAAAAGACAAAAGAGCTGTCCATACATTTTCAGTACAGAGTATCAATTTCTCCTTACATCAATATCAACGAGCCCGAGCTGTGCATCATTGTCGGCAACCTGCTTGAAAACGCCCTGTGTGCCTGCCGGGACGTACCGGAGGAAGAAAGATATATCAAGTTCTTCATTGATACTGAGGGCAGCTCTCAGCTCTATATTCTCATTCAGAACAGCTTTAACGGAAGTCTGATTTGGCGAAATAACGAGGATATCCGCATTCCCGAGGGACACTACGGTATCTCCTCTGTCAGAGCAATTGCCAAAGAACACCACGGAATTGCGAAATTCCACACAAACTCAAATCACTTCTTCGCTGAGGTCATGCTGCAGATTGAAAAGCCATGAAATACCTGTCAGACTCCCGGAAATCTCAGAATAAGTCCGTGATCGAACGATACGCAGAAACGATCGTCTCAATGATCGAATCCGGAAAATCGTAATCTGCAGTGTGCAATGCGGCGTGATCAACGCCTGCCCCCACATAAAAGATCGCTCCCGGTACCTGCTTTGTAAATCGTCCGAAATCCTCAGAGGCTCTGAACGGTTCTTTCAGCTCCTGCAGAGGTATTCCTGCCTGCGAGACCGCTCTTCTGATTTTATCTACAGAGTTACTGTGATTGAAGCAATCTTCAAATTCATCTTCATAGCGGACTGCGCACTGCAGTCCGTATTTTTTTGCCTTCTCGACTGCCAGCGCTTCAATGCTCATACATAAATCTCTGAGCTCTTTCCCATGCTCTCCGCGGACTGTCAGAAGCAGTTCTCCCTCTCCTGCGGAGGTGCCGAAGGCGTGCTCACCGACGTTCACCTGTATGACGGTGATCAGGGTAAGACCCCTGTAGCCCTTCTTAAGACGCAATTCCTCCAGTGACAAGATCATCTCTGACATGGCATAAGCCGGATTGATCCCGTCCTCCGGATAGCAGGCATGACTCTTCTTTCCGGAAAACCGAAGAATCATGCCGGTTGATGCATACTGTACAACACCGGAAGATGCAGCAACCGCACCCAGCTCCAGACCCGGCATATTGTGAACGGCAAAAATCTCGTTTATGCTGTTTTCTTCCAAAAACGGGAGACATTCCTTTGCCCCCTGACCGGTTTCCTCCGCATGCTGAAACAGTAAATATACATTACACTCTGCTCCATAACGATCCAAAACAAGCGCAAATGCCGCAAGTGCGGCACTGTGACCGTCATGTCCGCATTTATGCGCAGCCCCTCTGTTTTGTGAACAATACGGGACGAAATCTTTTGCTTCCTCCACCGGCACTGCATCAAAATCGGCACGGAAGGCAATATTTTTCTTTGATTGGTCCTTCTTGTAACAGCAATAGAACCACTTCCCCCGATCAACGATCTGCAGGGACGTATTCTCCTTTATAAAATCAATTAAATATGCCTTTGTCCATTTTTCCTGCATGGAAAGCTCCGGCTTCTTATGTAATTCATGCCTGAGTTCGACTGCCTTTTCAAGAATATCGTTATCCGGTTTCCACCGCATCATGTTTATGCCTTTCTCTTTTCTTATTTATCGTTACTTATTCGCCGATTGTAAAATGAAGTTGCACACTTAATACAAAAAATGATCCACAGG
>JAUNAK010000024.1 GCA_030527665.1 Eubacteriales bacterium | reverse complement strand
ATTTTCATCAGTGCCGCATAGCATTCCTGGCTGTTCTTTTTCCAGTTGTCTGCCAGTGTCTGGGCAGCTGTTTCTGTCGGTACATTGAATTTCAGTTCGATCAGTGTCTGGTTTCCTTCTTTGACCATGCAGTTTACGATGTAATCCTGATTGGAGGTACGGAAGTAATCGGCCAGAGTGGAAGAATCGTTTCGCATTTCATAGGAGTGGAGAACCAGATAATTGGAGATCTCCCGGCGGATCTCCGGGGAGATCTCATTTTCGAAGTAGTCCAATGTACTGCGTCCCTGATCGGTCAGGTGGTAGTAGGTGGTGTGATTCTTTGTCTCCGTCTCGATCAGCTGTGTGGAGATCATCTCCTGAAAGACCTCCTGCAGATGAAAATAGGAGGTGTAGTTTTTGCTCAGAAACAGGTCGGCGATCTGGGCATTGGTAAGCGGGAAGGTGACCTTCCGCAGCATAAACAGAATAATAAGCTTATATAAAGAATAGGATGATTCGATCATATGTATATATTACCTCTCTGTTATAAAACGGATGTATGCTACAGTATAACATAATCTGTCTGCAATTTGGGAAAGAAAACTTGTAATTTATCGTTATTCTTAGTAATATAAAAAGCGACTTAAACGTCAGTATACAGTTCGTTTGAAAACAGGAATACAGTATCAAAGGAGAATATAAAATGGCTAAAAAACCTACAGTTCTGATGATCCTTGACGGTTACGGTGAGAATCCGGTTTGTGCGCATAATGCTGTTTGTGAAGCAAAAACACCGGTCGTTGACCAGCTGAAGAGCCAGTGCCCGTATGTACAGGGACAGGCAAGCGGTCTGGCAGTAGGCCTTCCGGAAGGACAGATGGGAAACTCTGAGGTTGGACACATGAATATGGGTGCCGGACGTATCGTATACCAGGATCTTACCCGTATTACAAAATCGATCCAGGACGGCGATTTCTTCGAGAATGAGGAACTGCTTCGTGCGATCAACAATGCAAAGGCAAACAATTCTACACTGCATATGTTCGGACTGCTGTCTGACGGTGGTGTACACAGCCACAATACACATCTGTACGGTCTGCTGCAGATGGCAAAGAAAAACGGTCTGGAGGATGTTGCGGTTCACTGCTTCCTGGACGGACGTGATACACCGCCGGCATCCGGAAAAGATTTTGTGGCAGAACTGACAGAGAAGATGGCTGAGATCGGTGTCGGCCGTGTCGGCGTGATCTCCGGACGTTACTATGCAATGGATCGTGATAACCGCTGGGAGCGTGTAGTTACCGCATACGATGCTCTTACCAAAGGTGTTGGTGAAGACGGCGGCGTTGATCCGGCTGCTGCTGTTCAGAAATCCTATGACAATGGTGTAACCGATGAGTTCGTTGTTCCGACCGTTATGAAAAATGCTGACGGAACACCGTCCGCAGTGATCAAAGACGGCGATTCTGTGATCTTCTTCAATTTCCGTCCGGACCGTGCACGTGAGATCACAAGAGCATTCTGTGATCCGGAGTTCCAGGGATTCGAAAGAGAGAAGCTGCTGGATCTGACCTATGTATGCTTCAAGGATTATGATGAGACCATCCCGAATAAGTACGTTGCATTCAAGAAAGAAGAGATCGTTAATACCTTCGGTGAGTGGCTGGCTAACAACAACAAGACACAGGCAAGAATTGCCGAGACCGAGAAATACGCTCACGTTACCTTCTTCTTCAACGGCGGTGTTGAGGAGCCGAACAAAGGCGAGGACAGAATCCTTGTTCTTTCTCCGAAGGTTGCTACCTATGATCTGAAGCCGGAGATGAGTGCATATGAAGTATGCGACAAACTCTGTGATGCGATCCGTTCCGGAAAATACGACGTGATTATTACCAACTTTGCAAACCCGGATATGGTTGGACATACCGGCGTGGAGTCTGCTGCAATCGCTGCCATCGAGGCTGTAGATGCCTGCGTGGGCAAAGCTGTTGAGGCTCTGAAAGAGGTTGACGGACAGATGTTCATTACCGCAGACCACGGCAATGCAGAGTACATGGTTGACGATACCACCGGTGATCCGTGGACAGCACATACCACCAACCCGGTTCCGTTCATCCTTGTTAATGCAGATCCGTCCTATAAGCTGCGTGAAGGCGGAAAACTCTGCGACATCGTTCCGACACTGATCGATATGATGGGAATGGAGATTCCGAAGGAGATGACAGGAGAGTCTCTTCTTATCAAATAATCGGGATAAGCAGATCACAATATAAAATAGAAAAACAGACACAGTGAGATTTAAAGGGGAATCCGGAATCCTCTCGTCAGATATGACAGGCTGACGAGAGAGATCCAACCCGGGATCTTGCTGTGTTTTCTTTTATATATACGTTCAAACGTGTATAAATATTCATGCTTATGTATATCCCCTGTTGACATGCATATTTTGGAATGGTAATATGTGATTTGTTATTTTAGGTTCGCATGTTTCGGACGATCTGTTCCGTACATACTATAAGGAAAAGAGGAAAATAATATGAAAAAACTTGCAGTACTTGCACTTACAGCAGTAATGACAATGTCTCTTGCAGCCTGCGGATCCAAAGCAGAGGAAGCTCCGGCAGCTGAGAGCGCAGCAGCAGAGAGTGTAGTAGCAGCAGGAAGTACAGCATCTTCCGCAGCTGCAGAGGATGCAGTATTCACAACCGTTGAAGACGGAAAACTGCATATGGCAACCAACGCATCCTTCCCTCCATATGAGATGGTATCCGATGATGAAGGATTTGAAGGTATTGATGTAGAAATCGCTGGTGCGATTGCTGAGAAACTTGGTTTGGAGCTGGTTGTTGACGATATGGATTTCTCCTCTGTAATCACATCTGTACAGAGTGGTAAAGAGGATATCGTTATGGCCGGTCTGACAGTAACTGAGGAGAGAAAGCAGAATATCAACTTTACAGAAACTTATGCAACAGGCGTTCAGGTTGTTATTGTTCCGGAAGATTCCGATATTGCAAGTGTTGATGATCTGTCTAATGACAAGATGATCGGTACACAGGAAGCAACTACCGGATATATCTATGCATCTGATTCTGTAGAAAACGGCGGTTACGGTGAGGATCATGTAATTGCCTATGCAAATGGTGCTACAGCTGTACAGGCTCTGCTCGGCGGAAAGATCGATGCGATCATTATCGACAGTCAGCCGGCTAAAGAATATGTAGCAGCAAACGAAGGTCTGAAGATTCTGGATACAGAGTATGTAACAGAGGATTATGCAATCGGTATCGCAAAAGAGAACGATGCACTTCTTAGTGCAGTAAACAATGCACTGCAGGAGCTGATCGCTGACGGTACAGTTGATCAGATCATTGCAAAATATATCAAAGCTGAGTAATCTGACCTGTACGCAGGTTCATAACAGGGTGGCAGTAATGTCACCCTTTTTATACATTATGGCAAAAATTGAGAGGAGATAAGAATGGCTGCTTTTTTTGATGATCTGTATAATCAGTTTTATCAGAGCTTTATAGAAGCTGATCGTTGGATGAAGTACCTGAAGGGACTCGGAGTGTCCTGTCTGGTTACTCTTGGGGCACTGGCTATCGGTATTATCCTCGGAATACTGATTGCGGTTATCCGAACAAAGAGTGATCAGACTCCGAAGAATAAAAGAGGTGTTCTGCTGAAGATTCTGAACGGAATCTGCAAAGTTTATGTAACTGTGATCCGTGGTACTCCGATGATGGTTCAGCTTCTGATCATGGGATTTGTTTTCTTTAAAGCCAGTAGAAATCTGATCGGAATTGCTATTTTATCCCTGGGTATCAACTCCGGTGCCTATGTTGCCGAGATCATTCGAAGCGGTATTATGTCGATCGATCCGGGACAGATGGAGGCGGGACGTTCTCTCGGACTTGGATACGGTACGGTTATGAAATCTGTTATTATTCCGCAGGCAATCAAGAATATACTTCCTGCACTTGGCAATGAGCTGATCACTCTGTTCAAGGATACTTCTCTGGTGACCGTGATCGGACTGGTAGATCTGACAAAGACCGCCATTCAGATTCAGGGTAAGACGTACCAGGCATTCATGCCGTTCTTCGGTATTGCAGCTATGTATCTGATCATCGTAATGATCCTTACAAGCCTTCTGGGCATTCTGGAAAGGAGACTGAGAAGAAGTGACCGCAAATAATAAGAAAGAAAACGCATTGATTCGTATCGATAATCTGACAAAGCAGTTCGGGGATCATGTGGTTCTGAATAATATCTCCGATTATGTTGCTGAAGGTGAGAAGCTGGTTATTATCGGTCCCTCCGGTTCCGGAAAATCCACCTATCTTCGCTGTATGAACCTGTTGGAGACACCGACCTCCGGTTCCATTGTTTTTGACGGACAGGAGATCACCGGTGACAAGGTGGATATCAATAAGATTCGTGAGCAGATGGGAATGGTATTCCAGCATTTCAATCTGTTTCCCAATATGACAGTTCGAAAGAATATTACACTGGCACCGGTGAAGACAGGGCTGATGTCACAGGCAGAGGCGGACAAGCTGGCCGATGATCTTCTGAAGCGTGTAGATCTTTTCGATAAAGCAGAGGCATATCCGTCCTCTCTTTCCGGCGGACAGAAACAGCGAATTGCCATTGTTCGTGCTCTTGCTATGAAGCCGAAGGTCATGCTGTTTGACGAGCCGACCTCCGCACTGGATCCGGAGATGGTAGGTGAGGTTCTTCAGGTTATGAAGGAGCTTGCTGATGAAGGTATGACAATGGCTGTTGTAACCCACGAGATGGGATTTGCAAAAGAGGTTGCCGACCGTGTTCTGTTCATTGCAGACGGAGAGATCAAAGAGCAGGGAACACCGGAAGAGGTATTCAATCATCCGAAGAATGCCAGACTGCAGGAATTCCTGTCAAAGGTTCTTATTTAAGCACGGCAGTCAGGGATTGACAGTAGATGGGAGCATAGAATGAAACTGGTAATTCAGCGGGTATTATCCGCGGATGTCAAAGTGGACGGAAACTGTATTGGAGAGATCGACAGAGGATTTCTCGTATTGATCGGCGTCGGTCAGGGGGATACCAGAGAAACGGCCGATAAGTATCTGAAAAAGATGCTGGGACTTCGTATCTTTGAGGATGAAAACGGCAAGACCAACCTTTCCCTGAAGGACGTAAACGGAGAACTGCTGCTGGTATCTCAGTTTACGCTTTATGCAAACTGCAAAAAAGGGAATCGTCCCAGCTTCATCGAAGCCGGTGATCCCGGAGAAGCAGAGGCGCTTTACGAGTATATGATCGAGAAGGCAAAAGAATCGGTTCCGGTAGTTCAGACCGGAAGCTTCGGTGCGGATATGAAAGTTTCCCTTGTAAATGACGGTCCGTTTACCGTGATACTGGAAAATCTGTAAAACAGATGTATACTGGAAAAACTGTAAAATAGGCATTGCCATTCTGTTTTGGCTGTGATAATATACTATTTGCGAGTTTTGTATTAACAGGAGGTTAGGTAAGTTGGATATACTTCGTACAGTACTTTCCATTATTTTTGCAATAGATTGTGTAGCGCTTGTTGTAGTTGTACTTATGCAGGAAGGCAAAGACAGAGGTCTTGGAGCACTTGCCGGCGTAAGCAACACCGATACTTACTGGAGCAAGAATAAAGGCCGTTCCCGTGAGGGAAAACTGAAACGCATTACATGTGCACTTGCAGTTATTTTCGTTGTTCTTGCAGTTGTACTGAATGTTAAGTTTTGATATTACAGAGCTGTCGCAGTAGCGGCAGCTCTTTTTATCTTAGGCGAGAAGACTCCCGTTTCTGCAAGTGGTGAGCAATTAATTAGGAGTGATCTTTATGATAAAAAATGATAATGCAGCAGACAAGAGAAGAAAGAAGCTGATCCTGGATGTGATCCGCAATAAGAACTATGTTCCGATGCGGGCCTCCGAGATCGCTGTGCTTCTGAACATTCCCAAGCCGAAGAAAAAGGATCTGTACAAGATCCTGGATCAGCTGAAGGAAGAGGGCCAGATCGTCTGCAATGAAAACGGACGGTATGAAAAGACCTCCGGAACGGCTGCTGCCGGGTTAAAAAAAGACAGGAATCGAAGGGAGAATGTTCGCGAAGAACGTGGCAGAAAAGAGAACAGGGAACGGCAGGACAGAACAGAGCGTTCTGCCTTCGGACAGAGAAAGGGAAGAGACAGATTCGGAAGGGGAGCCGCTGAAAAAGGCGGGAAAGGACAGAAGATCCTGCCTTCCGGGAGTACAAGGCCGGAAGGAAACAACGTAGAAGAAATCCTGCTTTCGGCCGAGATCCCGACGGAATTTCCGGATAAGGTGATGAAACAGGCGGAGAAGATCCCGATGCATATACGTCAGGAAGAACTTTCCGGGCGGACAGACCTGCGGGGGCTGACGACCATTACCATCGATGGTGAGGATTCCCGGGATTTCGATGATGCGGTATCCCTGGAACGTGACGGCAGCGGCTATATTCTCGGCATTCACATTGCGGATGTTACTGCTTATGTTCCTGCCAGCAGCGCTCTGGATAAGGAAGCTCTGAAGAGGGGAACCTCCGTCTATCTGCCGGAGCGTGTCATTCCCATGCTTCCGGAGCGGCTGTCCAACGGTATCTGTTCCTTAAATGAAGGGGAGGACCGGCTGACACTTTCCTGTATCGTCCGCATGGATAAGAACGGTACGATCCGCGGCAGCAAGATCGTCGAGAGTGTGATCTGTTCCGCACATCGAATGACATACAACGAAGTACAGAAACTGTTTGACGAGAAAGATCCTGAACTGATGGACAGATATGCCGATGTGGTTCCCATGCTGTTTTCCATGCGGGAACTGGCACATACACTGGAGCAGAAACGGCATAACCGCGGTATGCTGGATTTTGAATTTCCGGAGTCAAAGATCCTGGTCGATGAAAACGGAAGACCGGTACAGCTGTGTGCCAAGATGCCTACTGAATCCACTCGTCTGATCGAGCATTTCATGCTTACAGCCAATGAAGTGGTAGCAAAGACCTTCTTTGACCGTCAGATTCCATTCGTTTATCGTACTCACGAACATCCGGATGAGGAGCGGATCGAAGATACCCTGACCATTCTTCGTTCCATGGGCTTTGCTGTTGAGAAAAAAGAGCATCAGATCTCGCCACTGGAACTGCAGAAAGTGCTGGAACAGGCAAAAGAGAGCGATGCGGAAAATATGATCGGTACCATGATCCTTCGTTCCATGAAGCAGGCCCGGTATTCCACGGTAAACAGCGGCCATTTCGGACTGGCTTCCAAATATTACTGCCACTTTACATCGCCGATCCGCCGCTATCCCGATCTGCAGATCCATCGGATCATCAAGAATGCGATCCACGGACGGGTGGAAGGCAGAAAGAAAGGCTTCTATGAGAAGATTCTGGATGATGTTGCCTGGAAGTCTTCGGCTTTGGAGCGTCGGGCAGCTGAGACGGAGCGGGAGGTAAAAAAACTTCTGATGGCCGAATATGCTTCCGAGCATCTGGGGGAGGAGACAGACGGTGTGATCACCGGTGTAACGGCCTGGGGATTTTATGTACAGCGTCCGGATACGATGGAAGGTCTTGTTCCCTGCGGAAGTCTGCATGATGATTTTTATGAGTTCGATGAGCATACGATGACACTTGCCGGCAAACGAAGAGGCAGAGTATTTGCCATCGGACAGAATGTTCGAATAAAAATCGTGCGTGCAGACAAAGAAAGACGTATAATAGACTTTGCGCTGCTGGAAGATGAGGTCAAAGGAGAAGAATAATGGCTCACGAAAAAGGTACACGTCTGATTGCCAATAATAAAAAAGCATATCACGATTATTTTATCGATGAGAAATACGAAGCCGGGATCGAGCTGGTGGGAACCGAGGTTAAATCGGTTCGTATGGGCAGATGCTCCATCAAGGAATCTTTTATCCATATTAAAAACGGAGAGATCTTTGTATATGGTATGCACATCAGCCCCTATGAGAAAGGAAATATCTTCAATAAGGATCCAATGCGTATCCGTAAGCTTCTGATGCATAAGAACGAGATACGTAAACTGGAAGCGCAGGTTGCTCAGAAAGGATATACGCTTGTTCCGCTGCAGGTATATTTCAAGAACTCACTGATCAAAGTTGAGGTTGGGCTTGCACGAGGCAAGAAGCTGTATGATAAGCGTGCGGATATTGCAAAGAAGGATGTCCGGAGAGAAGCGGAGAGAGATTTCAAGATCCGCAATCTGTACTAAAGAAATAAAAGATACTGAAAGGTAAGGAAATACATGTTAAATCAGTTTTCAAGAACAGAACTTCTGCTTGGAAAGAGCGGAATGGAACGACTGGAGAACAGCCGTGTAGCAGTCTTCGGAATCGGAGGTGTCGGCGGATATGTCTGTGAGGCTCTTGTACGAAGCGGAATCGGGTCCTTTGATCTGATCGACGATGACAGAGTCTGTCTGACCAATCTCAACCGCCAGATCATTGCTACGCGAAAAACGGTCGGAAAATATAAAGTCGATGTCATGGAAGAACGTATTCATGAGATCAATCCGGCTGCAAAGGTAACGACGCATAAATGTTTTTTCCTTCCTGAAAATGCATCGGACTTCCCCTTTGATCAGTACGATTATGTAGTGGATGCAATCGATACCATCACCGCAAAGATCGAGCTTGTTCTCCAGTGCCAGAAGATGGGTGTTCCGATTATCAGTTCCATGGGAGCCGGAAACAAGCTGGATGCATCTGCCTTCCGTGTTGCGGATATCTACAAAACGAAAATGGATCCGCTCGCAAGAGTTATGCGCCGGGAGCTGAAAAAGAGAGGCGTAAAAGAACTGAAGGTCGTTTACTCCGAGGAAAAGCCGATTCGCCCCTATGAGGATATGGCGATCAGCTGCAGGACCCATTGTATCTGTCCTCCTGGAACCGAGCGTCATTGCACCGACCGCAGAGATATTCCCGGAAGTACTGCATTTGTACCTTCGGTTGCCGGCCTGATCATTGCCGGTGAGGTGATCAAGGATATTGTGAATCGATAAAAATAGATGTAAAGCTGAAGCAGCCGAGCGTTCCGGGTGGATCGATCGGCTGTCTTTTTGTTTTAATAGGAAACGAGAATGTGCCAACGCATATTCTTTTTTATATTTATGTAATTGAGAGGACTATACATTTAGATTCTGCAATTTTCCGATTCTGTGATACACAGAACTTTTTTCTATGCAAAAAGCGGAGAATCAAGTAAAATAGGAATGTTATCAAATAGAAAGAGGGAAAAGCTATGAGAAGAACAAAAAGATTTTCCGGTGTTCTGCTTGCAGTTGTACTGCTGGTGTCCATGCTTTCTGGATGTGGTTCCAATTCATCCAGAATGATGTTTGGAACAGGCGGAACTGCCGGAACGTACTATGCCTACGGTGGAATTCTGGCACAGTATATGAAGAATTATGCAGATGTTCGAGTAACTGCTGTATCGACAGGAGGATCGAAGGTAAATATTCAGTCGATCCAGGACGGCGATTATCAGCTTGGTTTTGCACAGACAGACGTACTGACCTACGGATGGAACGGAATGCGTGCCTTTGAAAATGATGGTGCGACCCATGATTTCCGTGTGCTGGGATGCCTGTATGCAGAGACTGTACAGTTATTTACCATGAATCCGAATATCAAATCGGTTGCCGATCTGAAGGGTAAAAGCGTATCTGTCGGAGCGGCAGGTTCCGGCGTATATTTCAATGCACTTGATGTACTGGAAGGAGCCGGCTTGTCTCTGAATGATATCAAACCGCAGTATCAGTCCTTTGAAGATTCCAAGGAGTCCTTAAAAGACGGAAAGATCGATGCTGCCTTTATCGTTGCCGGTGCACCGACAACTGCCATTACGGAGCTTGCAACAACAAACGGCGTATATCTGATCAACATTGACGGTGAACTGAGAGACAAGATCATTGAGAGTTCACCGTATTATTCGCCGCTGGAGATCCCGGCAGGAACCTATCCGGGCCAGGAGGAACCGGTTTCTACGATTACCGTAGAGGCAACACTTATTATTTCTGCAAATGTAGATGAGGAAACCGCATACAAGCTGACAGCAGCGATTTTTGATCATACCGAGGAGATCGCAGTGGAAAATGCAAAAGGAAATGAACTGAGTCTGGAGACAGCAACACGTATTTCCACGGTTCCGTATCACAAAGGAGCAGCCAGATACTACGAAGAGCATGGAATTACAGTTCCTACGGAAGAATAAGGGGGAGATATATTGAGCGAAGAGAAACGTAAATCATTTGAGCAGGAGCTGCATGCAGCGGAAGATGCTCATAACAGAGAAGAAGAAAAAAGATTAAACCAGTATGCTTCCTTTGTAGATGAGAAGGATCATTCGGTTCATGAAGATATCGAAGTTGTCATGCGTAAATATGACAGAGAGAGCAACACCCGCGTATGGGTAGGAAAGCCAAAGATGTTCATTACGATCATCATGACCTGTTTTTCTCTGTGGTGCATCTATGTAACCTTGTTTGCTACCTTCCTGGAGGAGATTCGTCTGACATCCTTTATGGGACTTATCGTTGTCATGGGATTTCTGATCTATCCGGCGAAAAAAGGAATGACGCAGAAAGTCAATTATATGCCCTGGTATGACATTGTCTTTATGGTTCTTGGCGGCGGTGCGTATTTTTATTATACATTCAACGCACAGACTATCATCAATCAGGGAACTCATTTTGAATGGTATCAGATTCTGATCGGCGTCATGGCGGTAGCGGCCCTGATCGAAGTGACCAGACGCTGCGTCGGAATTCCGATCATTATTGTAGCAGCGGTATTTATCATTTACGCACTGACGTATGGATTGACCAACCCGGATTTCTTCGGAAGAATCCGTTACTTTATTCGTAACCTGTTCTATACGAAGGAAGGTATTTTCTCGACACCGGTCAATGTAGGCTCCAAGTTTATTGTAGTATTCATTATTTTCGGTGCATTCCTGGAGAGAACCGGAATCTCCAATTTCTTTATCGATATGGCGAACTGCCTTGCGGGACGCTTTGCAGGCGGACCGGCGAAAGTTGCGGTTATTTCCTCCGCACTCTGCGGTATGGTATCCGGATCTTCGGTAGGAAATACAGTAACGACCGGTTCGGTAACCATCCCGATGATGAAGGAGACCGGTTACAAATCCGAGTTTGCAGCAGCAGTTGAGGCAGCATCTTCAACAGGAGGACAGATCATGCCTCCGATCATGGGTGCAGCTGCATTCCTGATGGCTGACTTTGTAGGCGTTCCCTACAGCAGCATCATCGGACGTGCCATTCTGCCGGCGATCCTGTATTTCCTCGGTATTTTTATTTCCGTTCATCTGGAAGCAAAAAAATTAAAGCTGACAGGTATTCCGAAAGAACAGCTTCCGAAGATGCGTATTCTGATCAGGAAGATCTATCTGCTGATTCCGCTTGTCATGCTGGTAGTCTGGGTATCCGGAAACTATATGACCATGCAGAGAGCAGCCGCACTGGCCATTCTGCTTACCATTGCGGTAAGTCTGTTTAACAAAGAAAACCGTATCAATCTGCACAAGATCGTTGATGCGCTGGAGGCGGGCGGAAAGAGTGCCATTACGGTAGGAGCAGCCTGCGGTGTAGCCGGTATTATCTCCGGTTCCATTACCATGACAGGTCTTGCTAATGAACTGATCAATGCCATTGTCGGCGTAGCCGGTGACAAGCTGATCATTGCACTGGTTCTGACCATGCTTTGCTGTATCGTTCTCGGTATGGGTGTTCCGACAACAGCCAACTACTGTATCATGGCAGCTACAACCGCACCGATCCTGATTCGTATGGGCGTTCCGATCATGGCAGCGCATTTCTTCGTATTCTATTTCGGTATTGTTGCGGACATCACACCGCCGGTTGCCCTTGCTGCGTACGCAGGATCTGCCATTGCGAAGTCAAATCCGATGAAAACAGCATTCAATGCATCCAAGCTTGCAATTGCTGCCTTTATCGTTCCGTATATGTTTGCTTTTAACCCGGCGATGCTGATCATCGATACGACACCGCTTCAGGTTGCACAGATCTGTATCACTTCCGTAATCGGAATTTTTGCATTGGCAGCAGCCCTGGAAGGTTATTGTTTTGCTGTAATGAATCCGTTTATTCGAGTGATCATTGCGGTTGGTGGACTGATGCTGATCCATCCGGCACTTGCAACCGATGCAATCGGTTTGATCATAGTAGCAGCCTGCCTGGTCATTCAGTTTATTCTGGGTAGACGTCAGACAGTAAGTGCTGCATAATGGAGATACTACAGGAAGGGAACATAAAAATAATGGAAAAGAAGTTACCGGTCATTACGATCAGCCGTGAATATGCGGCATATGGACGTACCATAGCAGCCGGCTTGTCCGAGCATCTGGGAATTCCATACTATGACAAGGATTTCGTTAAAGAAACTGCAAAATCCAGCGGATATTCGGAAGAGGATATTCTGAAAGAGGGAGAGTCCATGAGCCGCAGTTCCAAGTTCATGAATGCGCTTCTGAACAATGCATCCTCTTATGCAAGTTCTTATGACGGAATCTATAAGGCACAAAAAGAGGTTATTCTGGAGCTTGCCAAGCAGCCCTGCATTATTGTCGGACGCTGCGCCGATCATGTACTGCGGGAAGCAGGCATTGAGAGCTTTGATATTTTCCTGTATGCGGATACCGAGGCTCGTCTGGAAAGAGCAAAGCAGCTGGAAGGAAATCAGGGACTTTCCGAGTCAGAACTCAGAAAAGTCATCAGCAAGAAGGATCAGCATAGAAGTACCTACTACAAGACCTATACCAAAAAGGATATGGGATATTATAAAAACTATAATATCTGCCTGGACGTAGGTCGGATCAGAGTGGAGAATTGTCTGAAACTGCTGTGTGAGATATTGGACCAGTAAAGCAGATGCAGGTTTGGAGGGGACGTACCCCGATCAACGTATAATACAGAATACTGCCGGAGATTACAGAATACTTGCAATCTCCGGCAGCTGCGTTATACTATATTTATATGCAGATATAGTTCATCGGTAGAATGCCAGCTTCCCAAGCTGGACAGGCGGGTTCGACTCCCGTTATCTGCTTAATTGAAGAAAGCCCGTAAATCCAGTGATTTCATGGATTTGCGGGCTTTTCAAAAATAAGGGCACATACTTATGAATACTCGTAAGTATGTGCCCTTATTTATGGACCAGGCGGGAATCGAACCCGCGTCCGAAAACCTATTCATCTGGCTTCTACCATCATAGTCATTCTTTTAAGATTCCCGAAATCGGACGCCGGATGACAGGCTTAGGATCCCGGTAGCTTCATAAGTTCTTTTTGCTCCGCAAAGCTTTGGAGTAAAAGTGCCCCGCCTTAGGATGATGCCAGGCCGGCAGGCGCGGGAACCTGTCGTACTGACAAGCTGCATTTAGGCAGCTACAGCTAACTGATTGTTATCTGCGTTTAAATTTAATTCCAGGTTTTATCGTGGTCCCGGAGTCCACGGATGGCTTCCCAAACTTCAAAATCCCCGTCGAAACCAGTACTAGCCCGAACGGAACATGACTCTGCATGTCGGCTGGAGTTCTGTCTGGTGGGCAGCAATCATCAGCTGTTCGTACAGAACAAAGTTGCTTGCTCTGTATATCTTTATAAAAATAGCAGATAGACAGTGGGTTGTCAACTGCATGCCGCTATTATCGTAGATGTTCTGTATACCACTTTTATCTGGTATTGCTGCGTTATATCCTGTGAATAGCAGGCAGGGTAAGTTGTAATTTGACATGAGTTTGTTATACTTAATAGCAAACATAAATTTCGTACAGAAAGGAAAAGTTATGGAAAAAACAATTTTGAACGGAACCGCATTGCAGGTATCGGAGATCGGTATCGGAGGCAGCCATTTCGGCGGAAAGCTTGATGAACAGGCCTCCTTTACACTGTTGGATGCATATATGGAAAAAGGCGGAAATCTGGTTGATACAGCTCACAGTTACGGTACAGCATCCTGTGAGGAAGAGAGTCCGAGTGAAAAAACAATCGGAGCATGGATCAGGAGCAGAAACTGCCGGGAACAGATCTGTCTGATGACAAAGGGAGCGCATCCGAATATGATTCCCGAGAAGATGGCTTTCGGTCCGTCCCGCGTGAGTCGGGAGGCTATTCTGCATGATCTGCATATGAGTCTGCGCACGCTGCAGACAGATTATGTCGATCTTTACTTTCCGCATCGGGACAACGAAGAGGTTCCGGTATCCGAGATCATCGATGTGCTGGAGGAAGAGAGACAGAAGGGAACCATTCGGTATTATGGATGTTCCAACTGGAAACCGGAGCGTATGGAGCAGGCGTCTGCATATGCGGAAGAGAAGGGATATCAGGGCTTTGTTTGCAGCCAGGTGCCTGCGAATCTGGCCGTATTTCCTCCTTTTTTCATGGCGGAGACAGGCATGCTCTGTATGGATGAGGAAACGAAGAAATATCATGAGCAGACCGGTATGCCGGCAATGCCTGTTATGGCACTTGCAAACGGCTATTTCCAGAAGCGCCTGGCCGCTCATGGAGGACAGTTGGAAGGATGGCCGGCAATTCTATACAACGGTTCTGTCAATGACGCCATTTATGAGAAGCTTGCCCAGCTGAATCAGGAAGGTCTTCCGATCAACAGTGTCCTTTTTGCATATGTGAAGAACTTTTCCTTCCAGACCGTTCCGATTCTTGGCTTCTCCAGTGTGAAGCAGATGGATCAGACATTACAGGAAATCTCAGTTTCCGTTCCGGAAGAAGTACTACGGGAGCTGGAGATCATTCGGAAGGCGTAAGAGGTAAGAAATGAAAATAGCACTTTATCAAATGAAAATGAGCAGCAGTATGGAGGAGAATCAGCGGAAAAGCCTGGAGGCGATCCGGGAAGCAGCGGAGAACGGAGCGGATCTGATCGTTTTTCCAGAGATACAGTATTGTACGTTCTTTCCCCAGTATGAAAAGCAGGATGCTTCCGTCTGTGCAATGACAGAGGAACATCCTTTTGTGCGGCAGATCAAAGATGCGTGTGCCAAATACCATATTATGGCGGCTCCCAATATCTATCTCCTGAAAAACGAAAAATACTACGATGCTACGCTGCTGATCGATTCGGATGGAACGCTGATCGGCCTTCAGAAGATGGTGCATATAGCGCAGGCGGAAGAGTTTTATGAGCAGGATTATTACACGCCTTCCGAAGAGGGATTTCAGGTATTCCGGACGCCCTTTGGAAAGATCGGAATCGTTGTATGCTTCGATCGTCATTATCCGGAAAGCATTCGGACAGAAGCCCTGCTGGGGGCGGATCTGATCCTGATTCCGACAGCAAATACAATGCGTGAACCTTCGGAAATGTTTGAGTGGGAGATCCGGGTGCAGGCTTTCCAGAACAGTGCTGCCGTTGTTATGTGCAATCGTGTCGGAAAAGAAGGAAACATGGAATTTTCCGGAGAATCGCTGGCCGTCGGACCGAATGGTGAAGTTCTGGCAAAGGCAGATGAAAAGGAACAGATCCTTTATGCAGAAACAGATCTGTCCAAAGTCAGTGAGATTAGAAACAGCAGACCGTATACACAGCTCCGGCGGAAGGACGTATACGTATAGACGATGCGTTTTGTAAAGGAATACATTCTGCAGGTAGAATTTCTGTGAACAGAATCCGGTCTGCAGTGCCGTGGATTCGCTTGCGAAATTCCTGTTTTCAATTGATCTCGTCACAATTAATTAACAAACCTCGGATATACTGGTACAGGAAATGAGGTTTCTGTTCATTGTCCCGGGAATACCGGACAGTGATGGAAGATAGATCTGAATGATGGAGTGACAGTGATATGGACAAATTAAAAATACTGGTAGTGGATGATGAAGTCAGAATGCGCAAGCTGGTTCGTGATTTCCTGGTTCGTGATGGTTTTGAGGTTTTGGAGGCCGGAGACGGAGAAGAGGCGGTTAATGTATTTTATGATACAAAGGACATCGCATTGATCGTACTGGATGTGATGATGCCTCGCATGGACGGCTGGGAGGTCGTCCGTGAGATCCGAAGAGATTCCAGAATACCGATCATTATGCTGACGGCACGCGGGGATGAACGGGATGAGCTTCTGGGTTTTGAACTGGGAGTGGATGAGTATATTTCAAAACCCTTCAGTCCGAAGATCCTTGTGGCAAGGATCAATGCGATCCTGCGCCGGACCAACCAGCTTTCACAGGATGCGGTTCTGGAGATCGGAGGCATCGAACTGAATAAAAGCGCTCACCAGGCTTCTGTAGACGGAACACCGATCGATCTCAGTTATAAGGAATTCGAACTGCTGACTTATTTTATGGAGAATAAGGGAATTGCATTGTCCAGAGAGAAGATTCTGAATAATGTGTGGAACTATGATTACTTCGGTGATGCCAGAACGATCGATACTCATGTGAAAAAGCTTCGCAGCAAGATGGGAGAGAAGGGAAGCTATATCAAGACCATCTGGGGCATGGGATATAAATTCGAAGCATAAGCAGCCGGGGTGATCAAAAGTGAAGAAATCAATTAGAACACGTATTGCGGTAGTGTTTATCGCTCTGATGGCAGCGTTTCTGATCGGAATCGGCTTGTGTGCCAATTTCTTTCTGGAAAAGGTCTACATGTCCGAAAAGAAGGAACAGCTTCTGAAGAGCTGGAATACGATCTGCGATTCCAAGGGAACGCTGTCAGAAGATACTATACAGTTTTGCTCCTCCAACAGTCTGGTGTATGCTCTGGTCGATGAAAATCTGACCACAATGCAGACCAATGCAAGAGAACCGAAGGAAATGGCCGGACGTCTGCTGGGAAATCTTCTGGGAAAAGAAGAAGATAATTCCAGAATTCTGGAGAATACGGAGGATTATCAGATCCTGATCGTGCAGGATCGGTTTGAACGAATCGATTATCTGGAGATGTGGGGACGACTGGACAACGGATCCTATTACATCGTAATGTCGCCGGTGCAGAGTATCTCCGAGGCAGCTCATATTTCTGTTCGTTTCTATCTGCTTCTGGGCGCATTGGCTATGCTTTGCAGCGGTATCAGTATCTGGATCATTACATCGAGGATCGTTAAGCCGATTCGCGAGCTCAGCGGGCTGTCCGAACGGATGGCCGGACTGGATTTCAGTGCGCACTATGAGAGCGGCGGTGAAGATGAGATAGGCATTCTTGGAGAAAACTTTAACCGGATGTCGGATAATCTGGAAAAAGCGATGGGAGAGCTGAAGAGTGCCAATACCCGTCTGGAAGTGGATCTTGCAGAAAAGATTCAGATCGATGAGATGCGCCGGGAATTTCTGGGGAATGTTTCTCATGAGCTGAAGACACCGATCGCCCTGATCCAGGGCTATGCGGAAGGGCTTCGGGACGGAATCAGCGAAAGCCCCGAAGATGCGGAGTTCTACTGTGATGTGATCATAGACGAAGCACAGAAAATGAATACGATGGTCAAGCAGCTGCTGTCATTGAATCAGCTGGAATCCGGAGAGAATCAGATGCAGATGGAACGTTTTGATCTGTGCGAGGTGGTAGAAGGCGTTCTGCAGTCCTCCCGGCTTCTGCTGGAGCAGAGCGGGGCAAATGTTATCTTTGAACCGCAGCATTCCTGGTATGTCTGGGCAGATGAATTCCGGATCGAAGAGGTCATTACGAATTTCCTTACCAATGCCATTCATCATCTGGAGGGCGAAAAAAGGATCGAGATACGAGTTCGGGAAGAGAACGGTGTTGTTATCACCTCAGTATTTAATACGGGAAAACCGATTCCGAAGGAGGATCTGGAACGCATCTGGGATAAATTCTATAAAGTGGATAAGGCCAGAACCCGGGCGTATGGAGGCAGCGGTATCGGTCTGTCTATTGTAAAGGCAATTATGGATGCGCATGCGCAGACCTGCCGTGTTGTTAATTATGATGACGGTGTGGAATTCTCCTTTACCCTGGAAAGCAGTTTATGATCCAATTTTCAAAAAGGGATGTCCAATTTTTAACATTATTGCTATAATGAATAGGAATTTAACTGTATAAAGGGGACTGAACGAGTATGGATGAAAATTTTTCAGCTAGACGGATCAAAGAAATATGTGAGCAAAGAGGTATTTCAATCGATGCACTTGCTCGTATTACCGGAGTGACCAAGTCTACATTGAGCAATCTTGTACGCTCAAATAACTCTCCCAATGTCAATACGATCGCGAGAGTCTGTGAAGGACTTGGTATTACAGTTTCACAATTTTTCAAAGAAGATATGAGTTTTGAAGGGGAGACAATGGATGAATTGTCGGATCACCAGAAACATATTCTGGAGATCACACGCAAGATTCCGGATCGGGAGCTGAAGCCGCTTCTGGAATATCTGGAGTATCTGGCGGAGATCCGAAATAAAGGTCAGAAAGATAATGAAGAGTAATAAGCAGAGGGCAGGTATGTTTTGGCATACCTGCCCTTGTTTGTGCGAGCCTGATAAGAATACCGTTCTGGCACGAGCATTCGAGGAGCACCGGAGCAGCTGTGAGAAACACGAAAAGCGTGTTTCTCATAGCTTTTTTATATATTGGAAATTGTCTGATCGACAAGAGGCTGATAGGACCGGCGAACAGCATCCGTATCACATAGATCGATGCCGCTGAGCTTTTCTGTAAGAAGTGCAGCCAGACGGTTTCGCGAGACGGCATATCCAAGAGAAAACATGGAATCCAGAAGATTTTCGGATAATTCGGACTGAGTCAGGTGAAGACCGATGCCGATGACCGGTGCGTGAAGCATTCCGGATTCCAGTTCGGCGGAATAGGCTTCACAGAGGATTCCACCGATTTTGTTATCATGCAGATAGATCTCATCGATTCCCCGAATTCGGAAAGGAAGATGAGAGAGCTCCTTTAAGGTGTCGATCAGTGCATAGGCGGCTGCCATGGGAATATTCCGATATAATTCAATAGGAATATCGACCGGAAGAATGACAGACATATAGAGCCCGGTGTCTCTGGGAGAGGAAAAGGAGGTTTGCTGATGTCCTTTCCCGGCTGTCTGGTGATTGCAGACAAGCAGTGCATGTCCGTGGAAACCGTCAGCCAGCAGCCGGCGCGCTTCCCGATTGGTGGAATCCATTTCTTCTTCTGCAATGATCCGTATGTGCTGCATGGAAGGCGGCAGATAGGAGAGAATCGTCTCTGCGGACAGATGGTTGCTGGTCGATCGAAGAACGTAGCCTTTTCGTCCGTCTGCGTAGATCGGATAACCTTCCTGTTTGAGTACATTGACTGCTTTCCAGACCGCATTTCTGGAAACCTGAAGTTCTGCTGCCAGTGTCTGTCCGGACAGCGGGCAGTCCGGATGTTCGATGAGCTGCTGTAATATTTTTTGTTTAAGCATAATGCTTTTGTCTCCTGCATCTGATATAGCTCTATTATAGATGGAATAAATGTGAAATAACAGCATAAAAACTAAAACGGAAGTATAAAAATACTAATATCTGTACAAAATTTTGATTACAAAAGTATAGATGTGTGTTAAAATAATACATATAAATCGTTATATACAGGAGGGTAGGACAAACTCAGAAAAGAGGTAAATTATGTATCAGAAAGGCGATTATATCGTATATGGAGCAAGTGGTACATGTAAAGTTGAGGATGTGACCAGACTCAGCATTCCCGGAACAGACGGGAAGAGAAAGTACTACGTGCTAAGACCCGTTAATAGTAGCAAAAGTACGATCTATTCACCGGTTAACAATGAAAAGGTCAGGATCAGGGATGTGATTTCTGCATCCGAGATGGAAGAAGCACTGCAGAAGATTGCGGAATTGCAAGCAGTGGTGATCGAGAATGAAAAGCTGCGAGAAGAAACGTACAAGGAGATTCTCAGAAACGCAGATTTTCGCCAGTGTGTCAGTTTGGCGTATATTCTTTTTCAGAAACGCAAAGAGAGACTGGATCAAGGCAGAAAATTTACTGCGGTTGATGAACGATATCTTCATGAAGTCATTGGGGTATTATGTACAGAGGTTTCCGTGGTGCTGCAGATGGATAAAGCATCGGCACAGGGTCTTCTTGAACGTAGTCTGAAACAGGCGCTTGTACATACATAAAAGAAAAGCTGTTGTTTTGACAATATCTGCAGGATCTTGTCAGAACAGCAGCTTTTTTTGACTTTCGGAATCGACTGTATTATGATTATTTTATGGAAAATTCATACAAATTTTTTGCAAACAAAGACTGTCAGTATTATCCCTGTCATAAAGGACTGGAAGACTTCAACTGCATGTTCTGTTATTGTCCGTTTTATATCGGTGAGAAGTGCCCGGGGGATCCGGTATTTCGTTCCAGAGGAGAGCAGATCATAAAGGATTGTACCAATTGTACGTTCCCGCACAGGCCGGAGAGTTATGATGTGATCATCAAATGGGTAACACATCAGATCCGGACCCGGACATTCAGTGATGAGATAAAGGCGAAAGCCATTCCTTTTGAAAAGGATAAAACCAAGACAGAGAAGAAGGAAAGTAAGACAAATGAATAAGAAAATCGTTTTTCTGGATATAGATGGAACGATCACAACCTTTAGGGGAGAACTCCCTGAAAGTGCAGGAAAAGCTTTGAAGGAGGCAAAAGCGGCAGGTCATGAAATCGTAATCTGTACCGGAAGAACTATTACACAGATCTATCCATGGCTGCTGGAGACCGGATGTTTCACAGGAATCATTGCCGGTGCCGGTGCCTATATGGAAAAGGACGGAAAAGTTTTCTATTCCCGGCATGTGACTGAGGAGCATGTGAAGCTGTTTGTTGAGTATATGGACAAGCTGGATGCCACCTGGTTTTTGCAGGCGGATTCCGGTGTATATACTTCTCGGAAGATCATGGACCGGATCGAGGTGTCCTATCGGACAAACAAAGTGGATCGGGAAGAACGAAAAAGGCTTCTGGGAGAGATACTTACAGCAGAAGCCCCGACAGCACTGCAGGATGTGAATAAGATGGCCTATTACGGAGCCTCTGCATCATTGGAGGAGATTCGTTCTGTCCTTGGAGAAGTATTTACGGTCACCGCTTCCAGTTTTGAACTTACAAACACTTCGGATGGGGAAGTGACCATGAAAGGCTGCGACAAAGGAACGGCCATGGAGAGATACCTTGCTTACATCGGTGCGGACAGAGAGGATTCGATCGCTGTCGGTGACGGACCGAACGATCTGGAAATGCTGGATTATGCAGCTGTAGGCGTTGCGATGGGAAACGCCTGCGAAGAATTGAAGGCACATGCGGATCGGATTACGGATGATGTGGACAAGGATGGATTATATGCGGCTTTTAAGCAGATGGGCTTATTGCAGAACTAAAAAATAAAGAGATATGTGACAGGAAACTGTCGAAGGAGGTGCTATGATCTCTCAGGAAACTGTAATAAAAGAAGCGGAGAAGATCGGTTTTTCTCATGTGGGACCGGCTGCGGTAGCAACACTGCGTGCACGTAAAGAAGTAAGGGATATGTGCGAAGTCAATTCCTGTCATGCGTATGCAACCACATGGTCCGGACCGCCGGCATGCGGAACGATCGAGGAGTGTACCGCACGTATGATGTCCTATGATTACGGTGTTCTGGTTCAGACGACGCAGGAACTGGAAGACAGCATGGATTATGAAGGAATGATGGAAGGTGAGGAAATGCAGCGTGAGCATGTGCAGGCGCTCAGAGATCGGCTGTTGGAGCTGACGGATGACGAGGTTCTGCCGCTTTCTGCAGGCTGCTGCAGACTCTGCAAGAAATGTACCTATCCGGAGTCTCCCTGCAGATTTCCGAATCGTGCCATCTCATCCATGGAGGCCTACGGTCTGGTAGTCAGTGATGTATGCAAGGCAAACGACATGGGATATTATTACGGGAAAGATACAGTTACCTATACGGCAGTATTTCTTGTAAAGGGAAAACAGTGATCCGGTAATCATTTTATCATCGGCGGCAGCAGTAGGCAGCTGATGATAAGATAAAACAAATAGACCCGGTTTACGGGAATTGATCAATCAGTTCAGGAGGAATCAACGAAATGAGTACAAAAGCAATTCATACAGAACAGGCACCGGCAGCGATCGGTCCGTATTCCCAGGCTGTACAGGCGGGCAATACGATCTATGTTTCCGGTCAGATTCCGGTAGATCCGGCAACAGGAGCATTTGCAGGTGAAGATATTGTCACACAGACCAGACAGAGCCTGACCAATATCAGCAATATCCTGAAGGCTGCCGGAACGGATATGAGTCATGTGGTAAAAACCACCTGTCTGCTTGCAGATATCAATGATTTTGCGGCAATGAATGAGGTGTATGCAACCTTCTTCACAGAGCCTTATCCGGCTCGTGCTGCCTTTGAAGCAGCTAATATCCCGAAGGGTGCTTTGGTTGAGATTGAGGCAGTTGCTGTGATCGATTGATTACAGTGAAGTGACAGAATGGAAGTCGACCTGCTGTTAATCAGCAGATGCGGTTGATTTCCATTGCTCTGAGTTATGAAAAAAACAGATTAAAAAAGAGAATGCAGCCGTTTTCATATGAAAGCGGCTGCATTCTCTTGTATGAAGAAATACTACTCGTCAGCATCTGCACGTATTGCTGCTGTGTCTCTAAGAAGAGAAGAGGTACAAAGCGATCAGAAAATCTCCTCATCTTCTTCATAAACGTCATCCGTTGGACCTCCGGCTGCATGGATGTGTATGCCGTTTACCGTAACGTTGTCGGAGACCGGAATCAGCAGATACTCACGGCCGTCGATGATACGGGTCTCAAGCAGATCCTGCCGGGAGGCATCGATGCTGATCTTGAAGTCATCGGTCTTCACTTCGATCTTCTTCGGTGTAGCGATATTGGATGCCAGAAGCTGGGCATCGGTTGTCCGGTCATTGTCGTAGGCTTCTTCAAAATGCTCCAGATGCTTGGCCTTGGCTCCGCAGTCGGAGAGAAAACGTTTGATCTCGTTTTTTCCAAGAGGAGTCGGTTCCGGTTCTTCTTTTTTTCCTTCCAGAAGGGCATTCAGATTTTTCTGTACGGTAAGTGCTGTATCAAAGCTGCAGTCGTCTTTGAAGGTCTCTTCAATGATTGCTTCAAAGGTGTGCTTCTGATCACCGGCGGAAAGCGGGAGAGTACAGCCGAGGATCTCGTCGGTTACTTCCGGATGCATCTGTTCGGCATTCCTTATGTAGTACAGCAGGTTGTGAATATCGGTGTTGCGGTCTGTAAATGCCGGGAAGAGGAAGCCGACTTCCGGCATCTGAACCATCCAGTCCTGTACTTTATCGATAAATGCATTGGTGGCCGCATTGTAGCAGAGACCCGGTTTGGACAGGGTCACAGGGCAGATGCTGCACATGACATAGTTGTATACATAGTCCGAAGCATCAAACATCTCATCGTTGGAGGAACTTCTTCCCGGTACATCGTAGGTGCCGTGAATGAGAAGAATCAGATAATGATCGGGATACAGATAAGAACGAATAACAGAATCAAAAAAGGCATCGATCAGCTCCTGGTCATCCAGACGGGTATCACGAAGGGCCATCAGCATACGCTGACGTCCGCCTTCTTCTTCCTCGGCAAGAGGAAATTCCAGATTGATCAGGTTTTTGCCGATCTGACCTGAGAGGGTCTTTTTGAATATGTCGGTGTATTTGAAGATCTCTTCCTCGGGGAGAGAGAGGAAAGCATCCTTCGTCTGCAGGATCTTTTCCTTGTGACCATCTACATAACAGGCACAGATCTTATTTACCCGGCAGTCATCGGGTTTAAACAGTTTGCGTATTTCAAGAACTTCTTTTTTGTTCATATGTTTGACTCCTTTTATCAGGTCATTTCCGAACAGAGGGATAGGAGAGCCTCTGCTCGAAAGACCACGTAGTTAGTACATTATAGCAGGTGCAAAAAAATAGTAAAATAGCACAGGTAAAAAAATAGTAAAATAGTACTTGCATTTTGAGAGAACGTTTGTTATTATGATAAACGGTTGATTGGTCAAGGGGTTAAGACGTCGCCCTCTCACGGCGAAAACATGGGTTCGATTCCCATATCAACTGCTTGCTGCGCACAGTCGAAAGGCTGTGCGTTTTTTCTGTTTGGAAAGCGGAATCTAGTATGAGATATGTCTGTTCAGAAAAAAATAGAAGAAAAGTTTAAAAAGTACTTGCAAAAGAGTAGATGACCTGTTATTATGAATTACGGTTGATTGGTCAAGGGGTCAAGACGTCGCCCTCTCACGGCGAAAACATGGGTTCGATTCCCATATCAACTGCTTTATACGCACAGCTGATAGGCTGTGCGTTTTTTTTAGCAACTGTTGTAATTTTCGGAATTTTTTGTTCGGAATAGAATATTGAAAGGCATATATAAGAGTGTTAAAATAAATTGTTGAATATCAGTCATTCAGTGCTTTGTTATGGGGAGTGTTCTCAGGAACAAAGGTAAAAGGGAATCAGGTGGAAGACCTGAACGATCCGGTCACTGTAAATAGAGAACTTCTCTTATGGAAGATACTGTTGCTATCCATTGCGAAAGTGAGAAGGAATAACAGGAATCTCTATGAGTCAGGAAACCTGCTGAATGATCAGAAATGCGCTTCCGTCGAAAGCTGCATCTGTGATCCTTTTTTTGTGTGCACAGAAAGCTGTCCGTAGAAGCGGACAGCTGTTTTTTTTGCGGCAGCGCAGGAGTGTGCAGCATATAGGATCTGTGGATGAATCCGGTATTTGAGATGTCGGATCCTGCACCATGCCGGCATGGCAGAGCAGGATTAAAATGCAGATCCCGTAAGAGGCTTTGCATATTGCAGGCGCATATAAGAACAATTAGAAAGAGAGAAAGAAAATGAACGAAAAAGTCAATCCGGGAACACCGGAAAGCTTCCATATGGAAAACTTTCGAAGAAGGAGCAGATATTCCATTGTGTTTCTGGTTCTTCTTGCAGCATTTGTGATGATTACGGTTCTGAACGTGAATACAGGAAATGTAAATATTCCGGTGTCCCGGATTTTTCGAATCATCTTTACAAAAGCAGGAGATGTTGATGAGGTCAATATCATCTGGAAAATTCGTCTGCCCCGTATTCTGATGGCGGCTTTACTGGGAGGAGCCTTATCGCTTTCCGGTTTCCTGCTGCAGACTTTCTTCAGCAACCCGATTGCAGGTCCGTTTGTACTTGGCATCTCATCCGGTGCCAAGATGGTGGTTGCCATTGTTATGATCTTTTTTATCGGTAATTTCGGACGGGTTTCTTCCTATGTACTGGTTGCAGCTGCATTCGTTGGTTCCCTGCTTGCCACCGGATTTATTCTTGCTGTTTCCAGAAGTGTAAAGCATATGGCGGCACTGCTGGTAGCCGGAATTATGATCGGATATATCTGTTCGGCAGTCACCGAGCTGATCATTACGTTTGCCGATGATTCGGATATTGTCAATCTGCATGGATGGTCACAGGGAAGCTTTTCCGGTATGAACTGGAGCAATGTGGCAGTAGGTGCTGTCATTGTAGGAATCGGTGTGATCTGTGTATTTGGGCTTTCTAAACCGATCGGTGCATATCAGCTGGGCGAGGCTTATGCACAGAGTATGGGTGTGAATGTAAAACGCTTCCGTGTGCTTCTGATCCTGTTTTCCAGTATTTTATCCGCCTGTGTTACTGCCTTTGCAGGACCGATCTCCTTTGTAGGAATTGCAGTTCCGTTCCTGATCAAGCATGCACTGCATACATCCAAGCCGCTGGTCGTTATTCCGGCGACCTTTTTCGGCGGTTCGGTATTTGTTATGTTCTGCGATCTGGTAGCGAGAATGGCTTTTGCTCCGCGGGAATTGAATATCAGTACGGTCACCTCGATCTTCGGTGCACCGATCGTTATTTATATGCTGATCCGCAGACAGAAAGGAAATATGTAATGGCTGAATATTATGTACAAACCAAGCAGCTTTCTGTCGGTTATCAGGGACAGGCGCTGATCAAAGATATCAATATCAATGTGCAGAAAGGTGAGATCGTAACACTGATCGGTCCGAACGGTGCCGGTAAATCTACGATTCTGAAGAGTATTACCCGGCAGCTTGCTCTGATCAGCGGACGGGTGATCTTTGCGGAAAAGGATATTCAGAAGTATTCTTTCAAGGAATTATCTGCCAGAATGGCTGTTGTTTTAACAGAACGAATGAAACCGGAGCTTATGACCTGTCATGATGTGGTGGCTACCGGACGATATCCCTACACCGGACGTCTGGGAATTCTGAGTCGGGAGGATGAGGAGATCGTGGATGCGGCCATGCGTTCCGTACATGCCTATGAGTTGGGAAACAAGGATTTCAATGCTATCAGTGACGGACAGAGACAGAGGGTTCTGCTTGCACGTGCGATCTGTCAGGAACCGGATATGATCATTCTGGATGAGCCGACCTCCTTCCTGGATGTGCGGCATAAACTGGAACTGCTGTCGATTCTTCGTGATATGGCTAAGAGCAGAAATATCACGGTTATCATGTCTCTTCATGAGATTGATTTGGCAATGAAAATCTCCGATCGTATTATCTGTGTAAAGGGAGATCATATTTTCAGGCACGGAAAACCGGAGGAGATCTTTGAAGAAGGGATGATTCGTGATCTCTATGAGATCGACAAGGGTTATTTCGATCCACTGTTCGGAAGTATCGAACTTCCGAAACCAGTGGGTGAAGCAAAAGTCATGGTTCTTTCTTCCTGCGGAAACGGAATCGGCACCTATCGAAAGCTGCAGAAGCTGGGCATTCCATTTTCGGCCGGCATTCTCTATACCAACGATGTGGATCATAAGCTGGCACGACTGCTGGCTGCGGATATGATCGAAATGCAGCCCTTCGAGCCGGTCAGTGAAGAGGCAATGAAGGCAGCAAGAGAAAAAATGAATTTCTGCAGTATGGTGATCGATGCCGGTCTGGTTACCGGTCAGGGAAATGCCTGTATGAGGAAACTTCTGGAAGAGGCGGCAGCAGCAGGAAAATTAATGACGGAAAAAGAGTTTTTTGACACAAAAATGTCCGAGTTCGTTTCAGTGAAATAAGTTTAAGCGGATCGATAAGATAACAGGAGGAAAATACAATATGAAAAACCTTCAGGTTCGAGCATTGATCGGTATTCTTACATGCAGCATGATGCTGACGATGGCAGCTCCTGCAGCTGCAGCTGATGAAGTTACGGGATCAAGCGTGGAAACACAGCAGGAAAATGAAAATGCCGATACGGAAGAACCGCCGACACCGGATCCGGCACCTTCTGATGATTTTGAAAATGTAGTGGTGACACCGACAGCGGATCCGGAAGCACCGGCAGACGAGAAGGACGGAAATGATCCGGCAGTACCTGTACCGGGAACGACAGAAACACCGTCAGGTGCAGATACACCGGCAGCAACAGAAACACCAGGAGCAGAAAAGCCTGAAGTGACAGAGGCGCCTGCTGCTGATAAAAACAACCGCAAAGACAGTCAGAAGGGTGATGCCGGAAGCGAAAAAAAGGCAGATAACTCCCCAAAGAATGATTCTGACAAAAAAGCAGAGGATAAAAAAGAGGAAGAAAAGAAGGAGGATTCCCTGACTGAGAAAAAAGAAGAGGAATCCGACAAAGAAAAGGATACACTGGTCGGTAATGTGGATCCGGCTTCCGGTACAGTAAATAATGCAACAGATCTTCCGGATGGCGTGTATACGAATGGTGCACTGACGTTCACCGGCGGAACCGGAAAAGTAAAATATGAGTTGGATCAGATTCGTATTACGGACGGAAAAGCTTTTGCAACATTCCATACGACCAGCAGCTATACACATTTCTATACCGGCAGAATTCCAAAGAAAGGGGAACCGGATTATAATCCGAGTGAAATTCCGAGTCTGTATGATCCCAATACAGGAAGTACTGGAGTAAATGTATATGCAGGAAATAAAGTGGAGATTCCCGTTCAGCTGAATGGAGTTACTCCGGTTGCCGGACGTACAGTCGGAATGAATGATCCGCACTGGATCCTCTACGAGTTTCAGGTCAAGCTTTCTGTCGACTACAATGTAAAGGCAGTACAGGCGGTAGACAGTGAGAACAACAGTGCTATCGGCAATGCTTTATGCACCGTAACCGATGAAAGCGGGAACGCTGTTGCAGTCAGAGGAGACGGAAAATATCATCTGCTTTCCGGGAAAACATATACGGTTCAGGCTGCGGCAGACGGATACAACAGCAATTCGCAGACGTTTACCGCAAATTCCAATGATACGGTTTCTGTTGCACTGGTTAAAAATGCAGAACCGGAGAAGTTTTTTACCTATGCGCCGGTAATCAAAGACGAAGCGACCGGAAAGTTGATCGAGAATGCTGTTGTACGTATTACCGACAGCAGCAATGTAACACTCAATGCAGAAAACGGAAAATACAGCTTGTCTTCCAGGAGGGTCTATGATCTGACGGTTTCTGCGGACAATTATGAAACAAAAACTTCGTCAGTACAGCTGACAGCGGATGAGAGTCCGGTGATCAAGCTGAAACATGCCGTGAGAAAAGTACGAATTACGGTAGACTGCGGTTCGGAAAAGCCCACGATCAAGGTGACGGATGCAAAAGGAAAGGTGCTGAAAGCTGGTACAGATGGTCTGTATGAAATTCCGACCGGACAGCTGTGTATGTTTTCCATTACTGCAAAAGGTTATTCTTCGAGTAATATCCAGTATCCGATCGAGGATGCCGGCGGAAAAGGCTTGAATCTTACTGTCAAGATGACGAAGCAGAAGAGTACGGAGCCGACAGCGGCACCGACCAAGACACCGACGGCGGCACCGACCAAAGCACCGACAGCGGCACCGGCAGATGCAAAAGTAGATGTCGTAAATGACGGCGATTATACCATGAGCTATAAGGATGCCGAGAACAAAATGTTCAATATGGCCGGTGTTGTGCTTCATGTAAAGGACGGTGTATATACGGCAGATATTACGCTCAGCGGCACCGGATACGATTATGTATATCCGGGAAGTGCCGAGCAGGCCAAGGCGGCCGGTGAAGGTGCATGGTCTCCTGCATGGACAAATGCAGACGGCAAATACACCTATACCATTCGTGTTCCGTATCTGGACAAGCCGTTTACGCTTGCTTCCAGAAGTCATAAATATGCAACAGACGGAAGCGGCAATGAACCCTGGAGAGACGGTGATCATTCCATCATCATCTATTCCAAGGATGTAAATGGCAGTGCACTGCCTACACATAAGGCAGAGGATAAAAACAGCAGCAGCTACACCCAGGATCCCAATCCTTCCAAACAGGACGGTGTACATACCGGGGATGCAAACGGTGATAACGGAAACAGTCAGGGAAGCGATACAGGAGATAGTTCAGGAAAAAGCTCTGGAAGAACCGGATCCGGCGGCAGCGGTTCCGGCGGTTATTCGGCAAACACAAACGGAAGCACCGGTGCTGTCAACAGCAGCACAAAACTGGAAGACGGAGAATACACACCGGATTCCTTTAACTGGTCCGGCGGAACAGGAAGAGTCAGCATCAGCTGCAATCGTATTATCGTGCAGGGCGGAAAGACCTATGCGGATATCACCTTCTCGAGTACACATTTCCAGTATGTCAAAGCAGGCGGAATGACGATCAACGACAAGGTACAGGGAGGCGGATCAACAACCTTCCGTATTCCGGTTCAGCTGAATCAGAATAACACTATCATCGGTATGACTACTGCAATGTCACAGCCGCATGAGATCACATATACTCTCTATTTCGGGCTGAAGGCTGCCGAAAAAGCAGGCGGAAGCAATGGAGGTGGCGGAAGCAGCAAGGGCGGTTCGGCAGCAAAGACCAGTGAAAAACCGGTCTCCGTAGACAAGCAGTATGACACCTTTGATGCTGTTGCTCCCGATATTCCGGGACTGGAGGCAGAGAAGGAAACGGAAGTAACCTATTCCAGTCTTTTCAAAATCTTCAATTATAAGGATGGATATTCTCTGATCGAGATCGATATGGAAAAGGGAACAGCCCTGAAAACGATCGATAAAAAAACACTGGAGAAAAAATCCGAAGATACCGGTGAAGAAGAGGAGAAGGAGTCATCCGCAACGATCACGGCTCAGAAGGATGCTCTCTATAAAAATCCGATACTGAAGTATCTGGTGATTCCGGAAGGCAAGGAGATTCCGGCGGGCATGGATCGTCAGGTCATCCTGATCCAGACACCGGCTGATAAAGCCTGCGTGGCTTCGGAAGAGGCGCTTTCCTATATGGAGGATCTGGATCTGCTGAAGATGATTACAGCGGCAGCGGTAGAAAAGGACAAGCTTCCGAAAGAACTGGCCGATAAGGATGATCTGAAGGATGCAGGAAGCTATGATCAGCTGAATTATAAGGCGCTGATCCTCGGCAAGAACAACCTGATGATTCAGAATTCCGATCTTCTTCCGGAGGAGAAAGAGATCAAAGAGGCAGCCACAGAGGCTGCAAAGGTTCTGTATTCTCTTGGCTCCAGATGTGTGCAGATGGAAATGCCGCTTCTGGTCGATCGAAGTGCCGATGAGGAAAATGATCTGGCAAAAGCAGAATGGTATAAGGTCTACGGCACCATCTACGGAACGATGGATAAAGCCGGACAGAAATACAGTGAAATCGTATCCAAAGCTTCGGATTCAGATAAAGCAGCTGCGTTGAAGGCTGCAGGAAAAGAAGAGAACAAAGCCGGTGACAGTGATAAAGCCGGTAATGAAGAAGAAAAATAAGAAGAGGATTGAAAATGAAAAACAGGTTTGTGAAGAATATTCTGTGTACGGCGCTGGCTGCTGTTCTGCTGACAGGCTGCGGCGCATCCGGAAATACAGACACTGCTGCACAGAACAGTCGATCGGCTGCTTCTTCTGCCGAAACAGCTGCCGGCAGTGAGTCGGTAAACACAGCGGGAGAGAAGGCGGCAGCGGCATCCAGTCAGGAATTTGAAGAAGTAGTTATTTCCGGTTCTACCGGAGAGGTTCTGTCCTCAAACGATTCCGGAAACAGCTCTGACGGTCCGCATACATCTGCATCTATAGAGGCTGCACCGGAGATCAAGGGTCTCACCTGTGAATCGGTTATGGATCTGCATTATGCAAATCAGTTTAATGTATTCTATTACACCGACGGCTATAAATTGCTCGATATCGTGGAAAGCGGAAAATATCTGCTCGTTCCGGAAGGAAAAGAAAAGCCGGAAGGTTTGGACAAGAATATTACCGTTATTCAGCAGCCGCTGACACAAGTATACAATGCAGCCACCGCATCCATGTCTCTGATCAATGCGATCGGTGCATTGGATAAAGTAACCATGACCAGTGTGGATACATCCGGCTGGTATATTGAAGCACCGAAGGCTGCACTGGAGGATGGAAAGATGGCTTACGCCGGCAAATACAGTGCACCGGACTACGAGCAGATGGTTGGAAAAAACTGTGATCTTGCCATTGAGTCAACGATGATCCTGCATTCTCCGGAGGTACAGGAGATGCTGGAGGATCTGGGCATGCCGGTATTGATCGATCGATGCAGCTATGAGCAGGAAGCTCTGGGACGCTGTGAATGGGTCAAGGTCTACGGGGCGATCTTTGATAAAGAAAAAGAGGCGGAAGCATTTTTTACTGAACAGGAAAAGCTGATCAGTCAGATTCAGGATTATCAGGCTACCGGTAAAACGGTTGCGTTCTTCTCTGTGAATTCCAACAAATCCATCGTCGTTCGTAAGACTGCCGATTTCATTCCGAATATGATCGCCCTTGCCGGAGGGGAATATATTTTCGAAAACCTGGAGAATACAGAAAGCAAGAGTGCATCCGTCAATGTTTCCATGGAGGAGTTCTACAGCGTTGCCAAGGATGCGGATTATCTGATCTATAACGGAACGATCGAAGCACCGTTGAATACCATCGAGGACCTGATCGGCAAGGACGTCTTGTTCGAGGAGTTTAAAGCTGTAAAAGAAGGAAACGTCTATCAGGTAGACGGAACCTGGTATCAGTCAACGGATAAGGTGGCCAACCTGATCCTTGATTTCCATGAGATGATGGACAGCGGTGATGACGGGAAGATGACATTCCTTTCCAAGGTACCGGCAAAGTAATGAAAAATGATTGAGATTGCAGCGATTACGATTGTACAGGTAAATCTGTGCAGTCTGAATCTCAGGTACCTGTGAATCGGGTACAGGTAAATTTGTATGCATGAACTTTTGCGGAGAGTTCTTCATAAGGTCGTATCTGCCTTACAGGTACACAAATTGCCAGGATAAAAGTCATTTGGAATATGCGGATATTTTGAAAGGCTTTTATATCAGTACAGGCATAGAATGTACAATATTATTTAAGGAGGTCTTTTATGAAAGGACGCATGAATAAGCTGCTTGCGCTGATGCTTTCCGCATCAATGGCAGCAGCACCGATCGCGTCAGCGGCACCTGTGTATGCAGATGACGGTGAAATGATCGAGCTGGAAGTTGCAGAAGAGGAAGAAGCACTTCCGGCAGAAGAGGAAATGATTTTGGATGAAACAGAAGAAAGTGTTCTGGGCGGATCAGAAGAGGAAACCAACGATGCAGATGCGGAAACTGCAGAGGGAACCGAGCAGGGAACACAGGTAACACCGGAAATCGGAAAGACATATACTGCAGAGGTATTTGCAGCCAATGCAGATACACCGGATGTAGCAACAGGTATGTACAGTGCAAGCAATGTTACGATCACCATGCAGGCAGACGGTACCTTTCTGATGCATTTTGTTTCCGGTAATTCCAGTAAAAGAATCATCGCACTGGGAGAAGATCAGGATGCCGCTAAGGCACATCAGGTAACCTGGTACAAGTCTTCGGTTACAGCCCGCGGGGAACTCAGTGAATATACGATTCCGCTGACAAATCTGACAGATCCGGTATTCGCTTTCTATATGAAAGATGATGGAACCAAGATCGGCAATAAGATGCGGATGTACGTAAAGATGGAGACACTTGCGGAAGCTCCGGCTGGAACGGCTGCAGTTGTTCTTGATGATGCATTGACAATGCCGGTGGAAGGTACTGTTGAAGAGGATGTACGTACGGAACTTGCCATTACCAACAAAACCGGTATGTTTAATGGTATTGCAGCAACCGTTATAGCAAGTGCTGACGGAAGCAAGGTCCTGGAGCTTACCTTAAGCGGAAGAGGTTATCAGAATCTCTTTCTCGGAACCTATGAAGAGGCTGTCGCAAACGGAGATGTTCCGGAAAACTGGATCGCAGGAGTAGAGGGGAAGGTGGAAGAAGGCAAGTTCACCTTCAGCATTCCGCTGACAGAGGGACAGAGCTACTATGCAATTACCTCAATCTCCAAATCCTACTATGACAGATACAAAAAAGGAAGCAATACGCTGGAGAGAAGCTTCTATCCGCGTCAGGCAGAGATCGACCTGACTGCAGGAACCATCATTCTTGGCGATTACGATGCTTCCGTAGATCTGACTCTGACCAACAATGTGAAGATGTTTAAGCCGGCATCCGCACAGCTGGAGACCATCGGAGGACCGAACTCCAACAACTACAAAGAGATACTGAAGCTGACAATGGCAAACGATACCTTCGATAAAGTATTTGTAGGAAGCAAAGAGAATGCAGAAACGGCAGCAGAGACTATTGCTGTAGATGAGAACCGTACCTTTGCAATTCCGGTAAAAGCAAACGCCATGGGCGGATCGACCGCACTGGATAACATGGACAAAGCTGTTGTTGTATCCTTCCACTCCGAAAAGGGATGGTATGAGAGACAGATCACCGTAAGCAAGACAGAGAAGAGCGTAGTAATCGATCCGGCAGTTATCGCAGTTACCGGTATCGAGCTGGATGCTGATTTTGCGGAGCTTGTAACTATGAATACGTCTGCGGATAATACTGATGTATCCACAAGAAAGCTTACTGCAAAAGTTTTGCCGGAAGATGCAACGAATAAAAAGGTAATTTGGAAGTCTAGTGATGAAAGGATTGCAGCTGTTGATGAAAATGGTCTTGTAAATGCCCTTCGCTACGGTACTGCAGTGATTACTGCAACAACAGAAGATGGTGCATTTTCTGCAGAATGCATAGTGGAGAATAATTTCTACGATGCAGTTGTTGGTGTGAAAGATGGAAACAATGCGATTACACCGAACATTGCAGATGCTATCAAATGGATGGCTGACGAAGAAATTACAAGCGGATATGACAGGGTAAACTTTGGCTCCTTTAAAACAACATCCCGAGCTGATTTCATCATCTTCCTGTGGAGATATGCAGGCAGACCGGAAGCGGATCTTTCTAAAAGCAAGACATTTAAGGATATCGAAGGCAAATATGCAAAGACAACCGCAACCTATCAGGCAATTGCATGGGGAACTTCCGAAGGTATTATCAACGGCTATAGTGACGGAACCTTTAAACCGACGGATTCTGTTACAAGAGGACAGGTGGCTATCATGCTTTGGAAGTTTGCCGGAAAGCCGGAATTGATCGGCACAGCCAAGAACTTCCCGGATGTCAAAGTGGACAAGAAGACGGGTGTTACCGAAAATATGGTAAATGCCATCAAGTGGGCTTCTGCCAATAAGCTTGTTAACGGTTACAATACTGGTAAATTTGAGCCGACAGGTAATTGCCTGCGCTTCCAGATGTCTGTAATTCTGTATCGTTACAACAATAAATTTGCCTATGAACTGGCATGATACAGCAGTTGCCGGCAATCTTGAATACGGTAGCTAAGCAGTTTATCCGCCAGGCTGAACAAAGGTATAATACAGGGCACAGTATTCTTTTTAAAGGGAATACTGTGCCCCTTTTTTGCATGGTGTACAGGATTAAATACTGTATTTTAATCCGATAATATGATAAGCTGACAGTATTATTCTGAAGGGGGACTCATTTATGAGTGAGAAGAAAGTGGGAGGATTAAAATCCTTCAACAAAGGTTTTCATGTACCGGATACGTACATTATTATCTTTTTTGTTGTAGTTATTGCTGCGATCCTGACGTACATGATTCCGAAAGGATATTATGAGACGCAGGATGTAACCTACATGATGAAAGGCGTCGAGAAGACCCGTACCGTTATCAAGGACGGAAGTTTTCAGTACCTGACCGACGATGCCGGTAAAGTTGTGACCGAAGGGGTTCCGCTGTTCAGCGGAGACGGAGGTCCGGGTTTCTTTAACTACATGTATAACGGAATCGTCGGCGGTTCCGCCATCGAAATCATTGCCTTTCTGATGGTTGTCGGCGGTGCATTCGGTATCATGATCAAAACCGGTGCGATCGAGGCCGGACTGATCGGCCTGATCCGTAAAGCCAGGGGAGCGGAGAAATTACTGATTCCGGTTCTGTTCGTTCTCTTTTCACTGGGCGGAGCTGTGTTTGGAATGGGAGAGGAAGCACTTCCGTTTACGATGATCCTTTGCCCGCTCTTTGTAGCTGTAGGCTATGATACGGTTATTGCTGTTCTGGTTACCTATGTCGCAACACAGATCGGTTTCGGTACTTCCTGGATGAATCCTTTCTCCGTAGGTATCGCTCAGGGTATCGCAGGACTGGATGTATTCTCCGGTGCCGGATTCCGTATGGCTATGTGGGTGTTCTTTACCGTGCTTGGCTGCGGAATGACCATGTTCTATGCCGCAAGGATCAAGAAGAATCCGGAGATTTCCATTGCCTACAAGACTGATCAGTATTTCCGTGATCAGAATGAGAATACAGGAATCGATGAAGGACATTCCTTTGGAATCGGACATATTCTTGTACTTCTTACACTGGTAGTAACCGTGATCTGGGTGATCTGGGGCGTAATGGTCAACGGCTATTATATGGCTGAGATTGCAACCCAGTTCTTTGTAATGGGAATCGTTTCCGGTATCATCGGTGTTATCTTCAAGCTGAATGATATGAAGCTGAATGACATCGCTGTTTCCTTTAAAAACGGTGCAAAAGATCTGATTGGTGCGGCTCTTGTTGTTGCCATGGCACAGGGAATCATGCAGGTTCTCGGCGGATCCGATCCGACGACACCGACCGTTATCAATACGATCCTCTACGGTATCTCACAGGCATTTGCAGGTCTCTCAGGGGCATTTGCCGCAGTTCTGATGTATCTGTTCCAGTCCGTATTCAACTTCTTCGTTGTTTCCGGTTCCGGACAGGCTGCTATTACGATGCCGATCATGGCGCCGCTGGCAGATCTGCTGGGGGTTACCCGTCAGACATCCGTACTTGCCTTCCAGCTCGGTGATGCACTGACCAACCTGATCGTTCCGACTTCCGGATGCCTGATCGGTTCTCTTGCGATCGCCAGGATCGAATGGTCCAGCTGGATCAAGTTTATGTGGAAATTCCTTGGTGTACTGATGATCTGTGCAATTATCACGGTTCTGATCGCTGTCGGTATGGGATTCTGATAGGCAGATGCCGGATAAAACTGATCCGGATCCTGCAACAGATCTCGCAGACCTCAATTTGGATCGGGAAAAATGGATGAATCATAGAGGAAACAGATTCTAACTATTCGAGAATAGTATTTCTGGAAGAAAGCCGGCTGTGAAAACAGTCGGCTTTCTATGTACATGAGTTCTGTTTTTGGATAAAATAGTAAAGTAATGTTGTTGCCACTATCCCAGCATGACCTTATATAGCTATGGTTGATTGTCACA
>JAUNAK010000148.1 GCA_030527665.1 Eubacteriales bacterium | reverse complement strand
TATGTATCTTGATTTTTTGGTAAAAATTCCTATAGAAGCAGGTAAAATAACCTATCGAAAAAAGGGCAATACAGACTACGTTTACTATGAATATAAAAGGATTTATACGAAGGGAACAAACATTACGAATCCGAAAAGAGTTACGATCGGAAAACGTGATCCAGAAGATCCTACCATGATGCTTCCAAATGAAAACTATCTGAAGTATTTCCCGGATGAGGATATTCCAGAGGTTAATGAACGTACAAAACGAAGCAGCTGTCTTAGGATCGGTGCCTGGCTTGTAATCCGTAAGATCGTCGAAGAATACAAGTTAACGGATATTCTTGAAAAATATGTCAGCAAGAAAGATATCGGTCTGATACTGGATCTGGCTGCTTACAGTATCATTTCAGAGGATAATGCCAGTCAGTACTATCCGGACTACGCATACAATCATCCTCTTTTTTCGAATAACATGCGGATTTACAGTGACTCAAAGGTTTCAGATCTCCTTCAGTCTATGACACAGGAAATGAGTGCCGGATTTTTAAATGACTGGAATTCTTCCAGAGATCATAGAGAAAAGATTTATATCTCTTATGATGCAACGAATAAGACTTGCCAGGCTGGTGATATTGAAATTGCTGAGTATGGACATCCAAAAGTAGATGTAGGTGCTCCAATCTTTAACTATGCAATTGCATACGATACCACAAACAGAGAGCCTTTATTCTATGAAGAGTATTCAGGAAGCATCAATGACATGTCACAGTTGGAATTCATGCTGGAAAAGGCTTATGGATATGGTTACAGAAAAATAGGTTTTATTCTGGACAGAGGTTACTTTAGCCGGTCAAATATCAGATGTTTGGATGCGCATGGTTTTTCTTTCATCATAATGGTAAAAGGTATGAATAAACTGGTCGATTCACTGATACTGGAAAAGAAAGGTACCTTCGAAAATAAGTGGGCACAACACATCGATGAATTTGATGTTTACGGAACAACGATAAGGAGAAAGCTGTATGAAACAGATGAGAAAGAACGATACTTTCATCTTTTCCACAGCAGTGTGAAAGAAGGTGCAGAACGTGCGCTCCTGGCAAAGAAACTTCGTCAGATGAAAGTGCATATGAACAAGCATAAAAATAAAGAAGTTCGATTTGGTCCTGCTTTTGAACACTATTTTCGCCTTCACTATAATGAAGAAAATGAGAAATTTCTGTTTCCAGAAGACAGAACAGATGTGATTGAATATGAAAATGATCTGAGTGGATATTTTTGTATCATTACATCTGATAAGATGACAGCAAAAGAGGCTCTGCTCCAGTATAAAAATCGGGATGCATCTGAAAAACTGTTTCGTGGAGACAAATCCTATCTGGGTGATAAATCTATGAGAATTTATGGCGATTCCGCTTTGGAGTCAAAGATATTTATCGAATTTCTAGCTCTGATTGTACGAAATAAAATATATAACTGCCTGAAAGATGAGTGGATGAGACTTGAAAAACGACCGAACTATATGACTGTTCCTGCAGCATTGAAAGAGTTGGAAAAGATAGAGATGGTAAGACTTACGGACAACAGATACCGTCAGGATCACGCAGTGACAGCAATACAGAAGACGATATTAAAAGCCTTTGGAATGGATGCAAATGTAGTAAAACATTATGCAAAAGAAATCAGTGAATTGTTGAAAGAGGAAAAATAAAAAATGGTACGCGGAAGAAAAATATCAGAAGAGAACCTGGAACAGCAGATTGAAAAAGCGCAGGAAAAAGTCATACGGACAAAAGCAGCATATGAGAATGCTGTTTCAGACTTGCAGAAGATATTGGATAAGCGCGATGCAAAAAGAAAAGATGACTTATGGAATGCTGTGATATCCAGTAAAAAATCCTATGAAGAGATACTCGAATTGATAAAAGGAGACGCAGATCTGTCCGAAGAATCGTAGAAGGAAGAAAAAGCTGTTTTTGTG
>JAUNAK010000090.1 GCA_030527665.1 Eubacteriales bacterium | reverse complement strand
CTAATTTATATACTTTAGCACACAAAAAATACGTTTTCAATATACAGAAAATTTGCGATACTTTTTAACTCCCACAGGAAAATAACGCAAATAAATCCTGCGATCTTTCAAAAAGACCGCAGGATTTCAACTTCCTATTAAGCCGTTGATCGTTAATAGCGAACGACTTCCATATCCAGCATATTTCCCAGTTTTTCCAGTTCTTCCGCAATGCCTCCGTAAACGATCACATAATGCGGTTCCCATCCGTTTTTGATCGTAGATCTTACGATCTCTTCCGCCGGAGTTTTCGTCTGAACGACGATCGATGCCCCGTAAAACTGCCTGGGCTTATCCATGACCTTGCCTTCTGCGATGAAAAACCGGAATTTTCCTTCTGCTGTTCGGCCAACCCGGAAGATCGTTGCTTCCTCCGACGGTCTGCATCCGAAATCCATGACCGGACCGATCTTCCGGTTCGGATGAACGCCGACCGCTGCACCGGTATCACATCGGGCCAGATTACAGGCTGCCATACCGCAGTGCCAGAAGGTAATCGAGGATTCCTCCTCGTCCATAGATACCGGATCCCCAAAGAACGTGGATTCTCCGGAAAATGCGCTGCCGATGTACATGGACAGAGCGCCGTATACGTCTGCCTCACAGCTTGCGGGAATCTGCATCGCATTCAGCAGGGAAAGCACCATGCAGACCGGTGTGCCGAACTCGGTAAAGAAATCCGGCCAGCATCTGGAAGCAACCGCACCGATTTTATTCTCCGTTACATAAGACTTATATGCCTTGTACAATCTGGCAAAATCCCTGACATTTCGTTCCGGCATGGTATCCAGTCCGACAACGGCAGCCCTCGCTTCTTCCAGATCCGCTGCACAATCCTCGTCGGAATAAGACTTTGCCTTATTGATCAGCTCTCTTGCCTCAATTGCCTCCAGTGCAACCCCGAACGTCCGAAGAAGCTCAGTATCCAGGGCTCTTCCGAATCCAAATCCCTGGGGTGTATGACCGATCGCAGACATTTTTAAGGAAGTCAGCTGTACCTTCACCCTTGCTGCCGCGATAACTGCAGCAATCTCCCTCTTCACCTTTTCCTCTGCCGGAGCTCCATATACATGTTCAAATTTTCCCGGTCCGCGGAAGGCGCAGATCGCATTCGCTGCGGAATAGGCGCCGGTAAGAGAATTGCTCCGCAGTCTTGTCCCGTCGATCACCGGCTCCCGCAGTGTCCACAGTAGAACCGGACAGTCAAAGCGGCGAAGTACTTCGCTGGCATAGGCTGCATTGGCAAACGTAATGTTCTGAATAATGACCAGATCCGGATGCAGCCCGGATACATACTCCCCTACCGCATCAACGGTCAGCAGAATATCCTCCGGAACAACAACAGCAGGATCTATCTTCTTCAACAGTTCCACCGACCGTTCAAAAGATTCATGAGCACTTACCATCTCATAGGTTCCGACGCCGATCGGTACATATACTACCTGAAAACTCATCTTTCTCCTCTTTTCCACCTGTTATCTGTCTCTTACTACTTTGATGGTCGCTCTGAAGTCCTCTTTTCCCATGCCTCTGTCCAAAGCTGTCTGATATACATCCAGCGCATTCTCTTCTCCCGGCATTCTGACACCGGATTCCCTGGCCAGATTTACACAGATATTTACATCTTTTGCCATATTTTCAATGGAGAATGCGGTGGAATAATCTTCGGCATCCAGCTTCGGTGCCTGACCATCCAGATAGAAGTTCTGGCCTCCGCCGTAGGAGATCGCCTTTGCATATGTAGGAATATCGATTCCGTTTGCTTTCGCCAGCGTGATCGTCTCGTTCACACCGTTCTGGATCTGGGAAACCAGCGCATTGTGGCAGATCTTCATAACAAGACCCTTGCCATTGTCACCCATACGAATAATATTCTCTCCCATATAGGAAAGGATCGGCAGTGCCTTCTCATAATCCTCTTCCGGTCCGCCCACATAGATTCCCAGTGTACCTGCAATTGCTGCCGGTTTGCTTTTTACGACCGGTGCATCGATGAAATGCGCCCCTGTTGTCTTTACCATTTCTGCGATCTCGACCGATACACTGGGATCAATGGTACTCATATCGATGCAGAGCTTTGACGCATCCAGTACGTCTCTGATTCCTTCATATACACTGCGGGAATGCTCTGACTTTGGGACCATGGAAATGATCACGTCTGCCTTTTTTGCCAGTTCTACGGAGTCTGCACAGCCGACAGCTCCTTTGCTTACAAGCAGATCTACTTTTTCTTTTACAAAATCATACGCATAGACGGTATCATCATGTTTCTTAACAATATTCTCACACATGGACTCGCCCATAATGCCAAGTCCGATAAATCCGATTTTCATATTTTTCTCCTGTTTTCCTGTTTATGCCACATGTAATCCAGGTTCCGCAAAAACTGATACCGGATCCGGCCAGCTTCCGCTGCTTTCTTCCAATGCCGGACTCCTTGCTTCCGCTTTGATCAAGCCGCAGTCATTAATCTGTTACGGTGTTATCCCAGGACTCACAGAAGACTCCCAATCCCTGTGTGGTATATGCATGTTTCATACAATCCTGGTATACGGCAAGTCCCGTTGTCACAATGTCTGCACCTGCGACTGCACAGTCTACGATCTGCTTCGGTGTACGGATCGCGGCACAGATGATCTCTGTTTTTCCGTAGAAACCGTAATTCTTATAAATATCCACAATATCCTTGATATACTGTCTGCAGTCCTCACCGTTTGCTTCCTTCCATCCGATAAACGGAGAAACAAACAGGGAACCGTTCTTAGCCGGAAGAATTGCCTGTGCAGCTGAGAAAATTAGTGTTACGTTGGTACGAATGCCTTCTTTCTCCAGAATTCTGGCTGCAGAAATACCGGCTTCAATTGCCGGAATCTTAATAACAAAGTTCGGGCTGATCGCTGCAACCTTGCGGGCCATCTCAACCATCTCTTCGGTGTTCTCCAGATGCGGATTGATCTCCACGGATACCGGGAATCGATCTGCGCCTTCCAGTCCCTCTTCTTTGATCCAGTTGGCAATATCGGTAATCGCTGTCATGAACGGCTTTCCGCTCAGCATAATATGGCGCGGATTTGTCGTTACACCATCGATGCCGAATGTATTGTATGCATATTTGATCTCATCCAATTTTGCACTGTCCAAAAAGAATTTCATTGTTTTTTCCTCCATTTGATTCATGTAGTTTACTTATTTTAGATCCGGAACAATTTCCGGAAATATGCGGTTGTTTCATACGATATATTTCCTATCTGCCGATGCCAACGCAGCCTGCCCGTCCTGCCGAACTATTCGGGAACTCGATTCCATCATCCATGCCTTATGTCAGAGTTCCGAACCCCGGCCAGAACCGCATCATCAGATAGCCCATCAGAACAGCGGTACACATGCGGAGTACGGTAATTCCGATGCCGCTTTTCAGCAGTTTGTCCGGATCCAGTCCATAGGAAACCGATATCGCTCTTACACTGACCGGAAGCAGCGACTCATAATTCATTGCCATTGCGGTTACGAAAATGTACGGAATGGGATCAAGTCCCAATGCCTTTGTTACGCCAATGGCGATCGGAAGCGTCACCGCTGCCGATACGGTACTGTTCGTCATTTCGGAGATCACACAGGCAAGCAGAGCAAAAATAATGATCGTACCGATTCCGCCTGTCAGATGCGCCGAAGAAATTGCCCGGGCAATAACATCATTTGCTCCGGATCCGGTCAGAATCTGCCCAAGCGCCAGTCCTCCCGCAAAGAGAAGGAGCATGCCCCACATCACTTCCTTCTGCGCTTCCTCCCAGCTCAGCAGCAGCTTCTTCTCCTCCATGGATACCAGAACAAAGTTCACGAACCCGAGAAGCAGAAACAGATAGGCCGGAACGAGACCGGGAAGCAGTTTTGCATAGAGCGGACGAATGAACGATCCAAGCATTGCTGCAATAAAAAGGATAAGACTGATCTTCTCATCTCTTTTCATCGGACCGAGTTCCCTGTAGCAGTTTTCAAAATATTCCTTTGTACCTTCCAGTTCCCTGATCTTCATCGGTTTTAAAAGCATCGCCGTCAGCACAACAGCCGTAGCAATGATCGTGTACGGCAGCATGCGGGACAGCCAGTCCACGTACATAAACTCCCTTCCCGTATATTCCTCGATAAAGGAGATCGCCGTGATATTCATTGCACCGCCGAGAGGCGTTCCGGCCCCGCCCACCTGGGAACCCCAGGCAATTGCACAGAGGATCGGAGCAGCCGCTTCACACTTCCGGATATCCTCATATCCGGCCGCCTGCAGCATCGATACGGCAATCGGTGTAAAGATCGCTACAACTACCACATTCGGCATCATATTGGACAGCACGATTGCCGCCAGCAGCCATACGGTGATCTGCGACTTCATGGACGGACCGATCAATGATAATGCCTTCAGCGAAATACGGCGGTCCAGACCGATCTTAGCCCATGGTGCCGTAAGCAGACAGGATCCGAAGATCAGGATAATGCTGGAAGATGCATACTGACTGATAACATTCTCCATTGGGACGATCAGAAACATAGCATTGATAACACCCGGAAGCAAGGCCGTAACCGTAATATCCACCGGCCTTGTTACCCACCAGTAGATCATCCACATGGCCGTTCCGATTCCTTTGGCTGCGGTATAATCAATCACTCCTGTTTTTCCCAGCCCCAGTGCCACAAGCAGATACAAAGCAGGTCCAAGCACCAGGTGAATTGTTCTTCTATTCATTTTTTGCCTCTATATGGTTCATACTGAAAAAAAATGCATTTAATGCAGTTGCAAGACATGCCATATGCTCTTTCTGTTCACGAATATTCGATCGGACAAGAAAGTCCTCCCGAATCGTCTCATCATATTCTCTGTAACTATCCACAAATCGCTCATACATGCCTTCCACATCAAACATATATCCGGTCAATACGATCCGTTCCGGATTGATCAGGGCACAGTAATTCCTGACCGAAAAAGCCAGCTTATCGATTTTCTCAGCAAGAATACGCTGCATGCCTCCATCATCCAGCGCTGCCCACTGTGATACATTCCGATAGGACATCGCATTGCCTGCCTGTATCCATGCAGCAAACGCGGGCACCTCTTCAGGTTCTTCTGCATAGGCAGTCTGTATATCCCGCATAATTGCATGCGTCGAGATCTCCGTCTCCAGACAGCCTCTCCGACCGCAGTTGCAGAGCCGTCCGTTTTTGCCAAGTGTCGTATGCCCCAGCTCACCGGAGATTCCCTCCGCCCCTTTATAGATCCTGTGATCGATAATGATTGCCGAGCCGACACCCGGTCCCCATTTGACCACAAGAAAATCCGACGCTTTCCTTCCGCTGCCGAAGAGGATCTCACATTCGGCAGCGGATTTCAGGTTGTTCTCAACAACCACCGCAACTCCCAGCTGCTCTTTCAGAATATCTGCTACAGGCACAGGGTAATTCCATATGCTGTAGGAATTCACACTGATTCCCTTTTCCCTGTCCACCTGTCCCGGAACGGAGACCGCTGCCCCCAGCAGATCATACCTGGAGATGCCTTTATCCCAGAGAATTTTGCGGATCTCCTCTGCAGCGTTCCATAAGAACTCTTTTGCCGGTATCGTGCTGTCTGTGGTAAGTACGGTCTGTCCGATCAGATTCCCTCTGCAGTCCGCTACAGACACATGCGTCTCCTGTGCTTCAATTGCAATGCAGGGAATATAGCGATACCCCGGATTAATATCCACCGGTATCTTTCTGCGGCCGGCTCGTTTTTCCTCAACAGCCTCCCCCAGCTCAACGATCACACCTTCTTCCAGAAGCTTTCCGCAGAGCTGCGTTACACTGGCAGCTGTCAGGCCGGTTCTGCCGGCAATATCCTTGCGTGACATGGCGCCTTCACTGTACAGAAGATGCAGGATCGCTGACCGGTTATTGAATTTTACATTTTCAAAATTGATTCCTGTATATCTCATATTGATTCTGTATGTATTCAAGTCAGGCGTATGCTCTCACCATCCAAGCGAGGCAGAAGCCCCCCTGGCAGTTTTCGCTTTGATCCGCCTGCATATAAATTTTATAATTTCAATGCATTCTCTTTCTTCCAGAGCTGATTATAGCGGAAGCCTGTTACTTTTTCGCATACGGCAATTTCCTCCGCCGTTGCCTCGGAATCATCCTCTCCCTTTCTGCGTTTGATCTCTTTTTTGATAATATCGTATTCTCTACGATTCATCGGGAAGAATACAGCAAAGAGAATGGTAAGTACCATAAGTACGACCGGAGACCATACATAAAGCTGTGCAATACCTGCCTGTGTGGCAGCCGACTGCCGCAGTCCCTCCGAAGCAAGTACCTCATCATAACCGATCATTGTCAGCAGCAGACCGATAATGGTGGAACTGAGACCTGTCGCGATCTTACGAATAAAGGTTGCCATGGAAGATACAATACCCGAACGGCTGATGGAAGTAATAAGCATATCCACATCGGCCATATCGGCAAGGATCGCATAGATGCTGACCGAAGACGCAGCCATGCCCAGTCCCACAATAAATGACAGGACTAAGATAAAAGTAAACGGTGCTCCCTCGTAGGAGAAGAAAAGCAAGGCGATTGTTGCCGCAATTCTTACCGGAAATCCGAGAAGGATCGGGAATTTCTTGGAGGTTTTCGGCATGATCAGTGTAAACAGCACCGTTCCGACAAACTGCGCCAGCAGAAGAACGCCCATCATGATCGTGAACCGGCCGCCGGAATAGGCATTGAGTACATCATCCACATAGTAGACCGCCAGACCTGTTACAAAGTCCGCAGCCCCCTGTCCTGCCAGAAAGATGCAGATAAACAGCCGGAAAGAATGACTCTTATATACTGTGAAGGACTGTACCAGACTCTTCTTCAGCGGAATATCGACCGGTTCCTTTTCTCTTTCCCAGGTACCTGCAAAGGTAAGCAGAATAACGATCAGGAAAACAACGGAAAAGATGATTGCTACCGTAAAATACTGTCCAGGCTCGGTATTGTTCTTAATGATGATCGTCGGCACCAGTCCCGCAAGAATCGCACCTGCGCTGGAGAAGGCTGTACGAATTCCCGAAAAACTTGCTCTCTTTCTATAGTCATCGACCATATCCGGAAGCAATCCGTTGTACGGTACCATGACGATTGTAAATCCGGTGGAGAACAGCATATACATCAGTACATAAAACAGGTATTGCCCCTGTGTACTCTGTATTTTCACCGGCAGCCACATCAGCAGGAATGTAACCGCTGATGCAAAGCTTCCGATAAGAATGTAAAATCGCTTTGCTCCGAACCGGGAGCTTGTCCGATCGGCAATATTTCCCATGATCGGATCGGTAATGGCGTCCCATACTTTTCCGATCAGCGGAATGGTACCGGCCAGAGCCGGAGACATTCCCATCGCCTTTGTCAAAAATACTGTAAAAAACGTACTGATGATTACGAAAGCACCGCCTCCGTAAATATCAGCAAACCCATACGAACATTTTGCTAAAAAACTGTCTTCTCTGTTTTTCATTGCTCACCCCTGCTGTTTGCTTAATCCCATCAACATTTCAAATTTGTCGGAATTCTTCCGGACAAATACCGGCGGCATTCCCATCGGTGCCGGTATTTTACAAACTCCGCCGCTGTATTCTTTGCCGGTAAACAGATGTACCCATGCATCCTTCGGCAAATGTACGGTTCTGTCCGTAACCCCCTCTTCCAGAACCGGTGCCACCAGCATATCTCTTCCGAACAGATACTCGGTCTGTTCCGTATATGCCCATTCTTCGTCGTAATGATAGAACACCGGACGCATAACCGGTATTCCTGCCTGTACTGCTTCCTGCACAAGCGCTTTTGTATATTCGCTCAATTGTCCATGCAGGCGCGTGCAGCGGGCAACATGTTCCAATATCTCCCGGTCAGCATTGAACTGCACATCATTGCCCGGCTGGTTTCCCTCATGACTCCGGTACAACGGAGAAAATACATTCATTTCTGCCCAACGCATGAGCAGCTCTTTGGAACGACGCATATGCATGACTGTTGTATACCCGCCTATATCGGAATGTGTGATTCCGTATCCGCTCATTCCCAGCGACAGTGTGGCCGGGATAACCGACGGCATTCCGTCATCGACCGACCAGTCCACATGCTGATCGCCGGTCCACATCATGGCCGAATGCCGGATCGTCTCTGTATAGCCGGCTCTGGTGAAGAAAAACACCTCATCCTCCGCATGGCATTCTTCAATAGCCTCGCGATTCATTCTGGCCCAGATCGCCGGCCACTGGTTATGCAGCAAAGCGGCTTCACCGTCATAAAGAACGGCATCGACAGGCAGATATTCACCAAAATCAGCCATCCAGCCTCCCATGCCGATTCCGATCATATTTTCCTTGATCTGATTTTTGTACCAGTCATATGCAACTGGATTGGTGAAATCCACCATGGCGGCCGGGAACGTGGTGATCGTAACCAGATAGTCTTCTCCGGCTTTGTTTTTCACGCAAAATCCTTTTTCACTGGCTTCCCGGTAAAGATCTTTTTCTAATGCAAGAAACGGATTGATATATCCCAGGAACCGAACTCCTCGTTCCTTCCATTCCATAATCTTCTTCGGAAGCTCCGGATACTGCTCCTCGGAATATTTCCAGTTCCACATGACCTGATAGCCGAAACCGGTACATCGGCAGCCGCACCAGTCCTGACACCATACACCAACTGTCCGGGCACCGGCCTCATCCAGCTCTGCCAGCTTCCGGTCAATATTTCCGCATCCGTTAAAACCTTCCTTTACCGCTTTGTCAGCCGGCACCCAGTCCTGCATTGCCAGAATACCGCCCTCATAGATCCAGTCCGGCAGTTTGCGCTGATGTCCCAGCAGCGCGGATACCTTCTCTGACAATTCCGGGAACGTATCTGCACGATCACAGATGATATGCGGCAGTTCCTGGGTATAGATCGTGGTCTTTCCCGGTTTTCTGAAATCGAATTCCGCATAAGTCTGAATGTCCGCATGCACAAAATACTTATCCGAAGACGTAAAGGTCGGCTGTACGTAATAGGACTCGTACTGGTCAAATTTCTGTTTCCGCTTCGGATGTCTGCCTGTCAGCTTCTCCCGAATAAGCTTCTTCGAAATACGTGCCAGATTCTGATGCTCCGCTACCCAGATTCGTACCTTCTGTCCCTTCAGGTCGAATTCCGAATAGGTTTCTCCGCAGCCATAAATATGCTCTGCTGCACTCGTATCATAGGTGACCCAGAATCGATTCACCGGAACCGGAAGTTCATCCACCCGTTTCATTACGGTTTCCGCTGCCGTTCCCTTTTTCCGTACCCAAACCTCATACTCGGTATTCTTTTTTTCATCCTTTAAAGTAATTCGCTTTCCGTCCTCATCTTCTGTAACTGAAACTACGGAACATCGAGCACGCCATTCCAGTTTTTCCTTGTATTTAAAGCTTCCACGGCTCATTGAAAAATGATTTTCCCCACAGCCGACTTCTAAAGAAAATGCACTGATATCGATAGTTATCCCTCCTTCAAAATCATTTAGTTAATTCCGTTAATCAAATATAGTATCATTCTATCGCAGATTCATTTGAATCTCAACAGAAAATACAATGCTTTGGATTCAAGTTTCCCTTCAGAAACTACCACTACATGTGCATTCTAAAAATAACGGCAGATACTCCATAGAATATCTGCCATTAGAAATCTGTTAAAATAACTTTGCTTTCCTTTTCAACTCTGGAAATACGTTTTTATAACCCGGGCAATCTCATCACTTCCAAGTGGTGTGTTTGCGGTTTCCTCTGTGATGATCAACTCTCTCCCCAACATTATTCCGCCTCTTCCATAATCTTTTATTCGAGCAACTGCATGTTTCGCATATTCTCGATCATCCATCATACCTCTATGTTCCCAATAATATATTTTTCGATGTATTGGATTCAGGATAGTAAAATCCGGATAAATTGTAATCCCCTTTCTTAGTTCCAAGGGACATTCATATTTGTAAGGAATATTTACCCTGTTAAGAGCATTCGCAATATTTAATTCTGATTTTGACCGAACACGTTCCTTTCGATCCGTCACATACCATGTCTCCATGTCCTGAAATGCCTTCGATTCAAATGGAATGTTCATCCAGCTTCTCACATAATCCTCATCGGTAACATCAATTGGATCGATAAACGCCTTCATTTCATCCGGCAGATCAGAGTATAAACACCTGACTGCTTCCAGATTATCACAATATCTCTCTGCAAACTTTTCTAAAACTTGTATTTCTCTACTGACTAATTTCAGCGCTTTCTCATTATAGGATTTTTGAAGATATGTTCTGATCGTTTTTATTTGTTTTTTTGATATATATTTTTCCGCCCCGGAAGAGGATTGAACTTTTAAATAGTACTGAATTCGCTTTCCATGTTTAGCCACATGAATTCTGCCTGCTGGGCTTTCTGCTAATTTCTCTTCCAGATTTTCCCTGCACTTGATTAGATACTGAAGTCGATTTTCTGCTTCTGCTTTCAGGATCTTCGGACTGATTATATTTGTGTGTTTACTGATTGTAAGGCCTCCTTTTTTCAGTTTTTACAACTTTAGAATTAATTTTCTTAAATTTGGTTGCTTTGATTCCTGACTC
>JAUNAK010000147.1 GCA_030527665.1 Eubacteriales bacterium | reverse complement strand
GTGCTTGTCGGCACCGGTGTACTTGTCGGCACCGGAGTTACCGGCTTCAATTCAGGATTTTTCGGTGCATCCTGCACCTGTGCATCGATCGTATACGCATTTCCATAGGTATTTTCCAGATCCTTCTGCAGTTCAGATAACGAAGGATATCCTTTATATTCGATCGTACTTCGAGTCTGACTCATACTGCCTGTAACCGAAGGAATCTCATAATTCGATACATCGTATGCCTTGTCACTGTTTACATTCCTGTACCGAGTATAAAAATAATAACTGAATTTTTCATCATCCCCGGTACGTACATCGATCCTTGCCACATTTACCAGCATGTTTCTCACATCAGAGTCATCATCGGCATCTTTTTTTGCAAGAAAATACGTTCCAAGGAACTGACTGTTTTCCACGGAAGATCCGCTCCAGCTGACGGAACCTTCTGCTGCAGACTGAATTTCCTTCTGCATAGCTGTGCGGACATCTCTGTGCACATCATCTGCAGATGCAATCATTTTCTCCAGATCACCCTCATGTACAACATATTTTTTCTCGCTGCGATTTGGCTCCAGCTTATAATTCTTCTTCAGATATTCCGTTGGTTCATTGCCGTTACTGTCCGTAACTGTAACCGTAACCTTATCACCGATGGAAAGATTTTTGTCCGGTTTTACTGTATAATCCAAATGACCCAGATATAAATCATCTGCATCGATTACTACTTCTGCAGTTCCGCTTCCGTTTATACCGCTGAATTGCACTTCAACCGACTCAAACAAGTCTACCGGTTCGGAAGCATTGCTCTTCTTTACCACAAACATGATTGCAAGTGCTGTTCCGATAATGAGAACACTCACAATGCTGACAAGAACGATCATACTGCCTTTTCCGGATTTTTTTACATCTGTCTTCTGCCAGTATCGATCCTGTCCTTTCGAATCACTTCGATATACGTTATCCGGATGATAATAATCGCCACTGCTCTGCCCGCGTTCCTGCATCCGGTCATTTACAGGTGGTTTCCAATCAGACCGGCCATTTTGCGGTCCCCTTTCCGGATTCGAACCTCCCGGAGGAACGTCCCGTCCGTTTCTTCCCTCAAAACCTGCTTTTTGCTTTTGATTATTCAGCAATACCGTTTTGTTTTCCTGTGAAGGTTTACCTGGATACAGCATCCTTCCGCAATTTGGACAGCGGTTATTCTGTTTTCCTACTTCACTTCCGCAATTTGGACACCTGTTCATTCCCCTGCTCCTTTTTACTTCAGATATCTGCTATGATTTCTTCCACGCCTCGTTCACAGGCGCGGAACCGCTCTGCTGCATTTTGCAGATAGCTGATATTTTTTTCTGTCTCATTAATCTGTTCATCCAGCATCACCAGATCTGCCTGTACACCCTTCTCAAACTGTGTACACCTCTCACCATTCCACATTGTCCGCAATGTTTCCAATTCCCCGGCAAGCACATCTCTGTCCTTCTTCATTTCTGCCAAAAGACCGGCAAGCTCTGCTGCCGTTCTCTTCAGATCCGTATACCGGTTTCTGACTTCACCTGCTCTCATATGTCCCTTCCATATCCACTTTCATAGATTCCCTTACGGGATTCCAGTTTTTCAATACAAACCCGTTTCTTTTTCCGATCGGGATACGCAGCATGTGGAAACACTCTTCTGTTACTCCTCCTGAGAAGATGCAGCTACAACAGTATCCTCGTCTGTCTCCTCCTCTGCATTATCTCCCTTAATGGAAACGTTCGGCACATTTACCTCCGATGCATCTGCCTTGATACGAATCAGATCCACGATCTGATATACGATTACGCCGAGCAGAAGGACACAAACGACAAGCAGTACCGGAAACAGCCAGTTCGGACTCTTCTTCTCCGGTTTTTGTGCCGTATTATCATAGTAGTACGGTTCGCTGTCATCGTAACCATAGGACTGTCTGCTCTGACTGCTGTACGGCTGTCTATCCGAATCACCATAGGACTGTCTGCTCTGACTGC
>JAUNAK010000146.1 GCA_030527665.1 Eubacteriales bacterium | reverse complement strand
TGCAGAGAAGGCAATTGCAAGAAAATAATCATCCATAAGATTTTTCCTGTGAAAGGGGCTGTGAAAAAACAGTCTCTTAGTCAGGGAGGCGGAGCAATTCGAACACTCGAATAGCTCCGCCTCCTACTTTTGTACCTTTTAGGGCATAATGCCCCTACCCCAGAAATGACGTTCTTTTTATCACGCTGCTTCCGAGATCTTTCGCTGCTGTTTGTTATGATATTTATAAAGATTGTGACCGATCGCAACCAGAAAGAGTTCCATTTTTACGGAGTCTATCCCTTTTCTCACGATCCTTTTATACCATCGGTCCTGCTTCAGTATCCCAAAGGTTCCTTCTGCCTGGATTGATCGGTTCATTCTTAGCAGGGCTCCATGGATACTCTCCAGATTTTCAAGCACCTCTTTGTGGAAAGAGCTCAGCTCTTCGTTCAAACGAACCGTTCGATCCTTAGCTGTTCTTTTACACTCGGATGCGTATGGGCAGTCGCTGCAGTCTTCACATCTGTAGTATTCATACTGGCGCCCATACTTGTTTCCGTAGACTTTTCCTCTGTACGCAAAGAGCATTCGTTTTCCATTCGGACAGATCAGATTTCCTTCTTCATCCCGCCTGAAGTTTTCTACACGGTAAGGATCCTTCTGATATTTCTTGTCTGTCGTTTCTTTTCTATACATGGGAAATTTCATGAATTTCTCCATGCCATGCTCTTCACAGAAAAGATAGTTATTGTAGGAGCCATAGCCGGCATCTGCTACAGGATACTTTGGATAAGATCCGTAACGCTGATGAAACTTTTCCATGAGTGGAACAAAGCAGTCCATATCTGAGCGATACTGATTCACATCAAGTACTGCGATATATTCATCTGCCACACCAATCTGTATGTTATAAGCAGGCAGCAGCTGATCATTTCCCATGTAATCCTTTTTCATACGCATAAACGTTGCGCTGTTGTCTGTTTTGGAATAACTGTTGCGCTCGGTTCCGCAGATACTGAGCTTTTCTATGTACTCATCTAACTTTTCGGCGTATGCACAGAGCTGTTCATACTGTCTCTGGAAGATGGTCTTTCTATGTCCTTTGCCGTAAACAAAGGTACTTTTATCCAGCTTGCAGTATGAGGCATAGGCATCCGCCATCTCGCGGAGCTCATCCGGAACGTATTCCGTGTTCGTCTGCATTTTTACGGCATAGAAAGCCAGAGTCTCATTGATCTGTTCGATGAACGCAGTGATCTTTGCAAAAAGTCTGTACCTGGATTTTTCAGTTGCCTTTCGCCAGACCCAGATATACTTATTCGCATTAGCCTCAAACTTGGATCCGTCTATATAAAGATGCTGAAGATCTACGTTATCTTTTTCTATAACAGCTTGATTGATATCATAGAAAATATCTTCGATCGAATCCGCCAGAACCTCATTGATGAAATATCCAAAAGTCCTGTAAGTAGGTGTTTCATGATCCATCAGGTACATAAATCGGATGTTCACTTTACAGCTGTCTTCCAGTTCTCGAAGTGATATATAGCCCTTAGTCATAAAGCCAAAGAGCACTGTTTTGAGCATATCGATCGGATTATATCTGATGCGACCGCGCTGATGAGGCTGCAGTTTGTTCAGATACTTTTTTAAATCCAGTCCCTCCATAAACTGATCGAATACTAAAACAGGATCACAAACATCGAGATAATCCGAAAGAAACAGTGGCAATCTTGCCTGCTTTGCTCTAGAATAATTCTCGGTATTATTTATCATGGTAGTTAAATTTTACCACGGAAAAGGCCATCTGTTCCCCGCTTATCGCGAGATGATCAGATGGCCTTTTCTCATAGGGCTATTATTTCACAGCCTCTTATGCGTTCCGGTATATGCCGGAGGCATTCGCTGAGCGGTCCTGCGTGCCTGTAAAGCAAAAGGGCTCCTTATTTCCGGAATTTTCAAATTCTCGTGCAAATCCACCAAGAAGACTGGATATTTCATGATGAAAAGGGTAGATTTTT
>JAUNAK010000089.1 GCA_030527665.1 Eubacteriales bacterium | reverse complement strand
GGTGCAGTAAGGATTCTTCAAGTGATGGAAGCAGAAATACATATAGAAATACAAATAAAGAAAGAAGAATCCGTCACGCAGGCATGCCGATCTGTGCTGCCGCTGTTCGGGTCTTATACAGTAAATTAATAGAAGCAGAGAGAAGTAAAGAAGTATGAAAAAGAAAGCACAAGCAGGGTTTATCTACATAATTGAATATATAGGTTTGATCCTGGTGATTCTGGCCTGTTGGATCTGGATGGACAAAAGCGGAAATCTGAATCCGATCATCATGCCTTCACCGAAGAAGATCTGGGGTACTTTCTGTAAATTACTGGGAAACGGATCACTTCTTATCAACGCATGGATCAGTGTGGCAAGGGTACTGCAGGGATACGGAATCGCCGCTGTGCTGGGAATAATACTGGGAGTCCTGATCGGACTGTTCAAGCATCTGGATCGTGTGACACAGCTGCTGATCCAGATCATTAAACCGATCCCGCCGATTGCTTGGATCCCGCTGGTGATTCTGTGGTTCGGAATCGGAGAGAGCGGAAAAATATTCCTGATTTTTTTAGGCGGCTTTTTTACCATTCTGATCAATGTGATCGATGGAATACGCCAGGTGGATGTGAAGCTGATCGAGGTATCGCATGTACTGGAAACACCGAAATGGAAGCATGTATTCCGGCTGATCATTCCGGCAGCAGCTCCGAATATTTTTACGGGACTTCGTACCGGATTGACTTCCTGCTGGATGTGTGTGGTAGCTGCTGAGCTGGTATCCTCGACTACCGGACTGGGATATCTGATCATGAATGCAAGGCAGTTTGGCAATACCGATACGGTCATTGTCGGTATGCTGATGATCGGAATCATCGGAAAACTGATGGATTCGCTGCTTCGTCTTATTGAGAATCGGGTTATCCGCTGGTAGAAAGGAGACAGAATGAAACAAAAAGCAGAATATCTGACGGTCTCCGGACTATCCAAAACATTTCATTCCGGAGGACAGGAACTGGAGGTCCTGCGGGATATCAATCTATCCATCTGTCAGGGAGAGATCCTCTGTATCGTTGGTGCCAGCGGCTGCGGAAAAAGTACATTGCTCCGGGCCATAGCAGGAATCGATGCAGAACATACCGGAAGTGTTGTCATTGACGGAAAAACCATCACACATCCGGATAAAAAAATCGGATTTGTATTTCAGGAGCATCGGCTGTTTCCCTGGCTGACCGTGGAGCAGAATATTGCCTATGCATTGAATGAAGGAACAAAAAAAGAAAAGGAGATCCAGACCCGGAAGTATCTGGAACTGGTCGGACTGGAGAAATTTGCTGCGGCCCTGCCAAGAGAACTTTCCGGAGGAATGGCACAGCGGGCCGGCATAGCAAGAGCGCTTGTTAATGAGCCTCCGGTTCTTCTGCTGGATGAGCCGTTCGGTGCACTGGATACATTTACAAAGATCACCATGCAGAATGAGCTGAAGCGCATTCAGCGTGAGTCAAAGACCACGATGGTCATGGTTACACATGACATTGATGAGGCGGTTTACCTCTCGGATCATATTGCTGTTTTTTCATCCCGTCCGGGAACCGTAAAGGATTTCTTCCGGGTAGAGCTGGCAGAACCGAGAGATCGAAATGAACACGAATTCCTCAGGATCCGTCGAAAAGTATTCGACGAGTTCTTCGAGAGAATCGATGTACATGAAGAGTACAACATTTAAAGGAATCGGAATCGAAGACGGTTTTCTTTCGAACAGAGAGCCGGAGATTTCGACTCCGTAAGCAATACAAAGGAGTAAGTATTATGAGTAATAACAAAAAGAAAACAACAACGGCCCTTATTCTTTCAGCTGTCCTTCTGGCTGCGGCGGTTCTTTCCGGATGCGGCGGAAGCAGTAATGCGGATACCGCAGCAGCATCTGCCGGTTCTGCAGCAGCGGAGAGTACTGCAGCTGCCGCAGCAGAGAATGCACAGGTTCGTATCGCGATTCAGCCTTCGGCAGCCTTTGTTCCGCTTTTTGTAGCAAAAGAGAACGGATGGATCGAAGAAGCACTTGCAGAAAAAGGTGTGGAGGTCGTATGGAATGATTTTGAATCCGGACCGCCGATGAATGAATCACTGGCAGCAGGAAGTTCCGATATCGGTGTGATCGGTGATGTACCGACGGTATCTGCGATTGCAGCAGGACAGGACAATCTGGTAGCTGCAACTACCGCAAAAGCAGCGGATTCCTATGCAATCCTGGTACCTGCCGATTCCGAGGTTTCCTCTGCAGCAGATCTTTCCGGTAAGAAGATTGCCACCGTTATCGGTTCTACCGGACATAATCTGGTCAGAAAATTCCTGGAGAAGGAAGGTCTGTCACTGGCTGATGTAGAACTGGTAAACATTTCCGCAGGTGACGCAGCAGCGGTTCTCACTTCCGGAGAGGTTGATGCAGTTGCGATCTGGGAGCCGAATGTTACAAGAATCACCGGAAGCGGAGCAGCAAAAATCATTGCCGAAGGTTCCGATGTCGGACTTGCAGGAACCAACACCATGGTCGTTCGCAAAGAGTATGCAGAAGCAAATGGGGAAGTTCTTCAGGTGATCCTGGAGCAGTATGCAAGAGGAGCAAAAGAGCTGGAGAATATTGACGAGGAGACTCTGGCAGGTGTTGCAGAATATCTCTCCCTGGAAACCGAACAGCTGAAGCAGGTCATTGCAAAATTTCAGTATACGGTCATCCCGGATCAGGAGGATATCGATTCTCTGAATGATACGATCGAGTTTCTTGGAAATATCGATGCAATCTCCGAGACATATGATATTACCGATCGCGTAGTATCTGATTATGCAGATACCGATGCGGTTAAAGCTTATTTACAGTAATAGCAAATATTTTGAAAGGATACAGGTGAACAGCAGTGTCCGAATACGGTTTTAATACGAATATACTGCATGGTACGGCCATCAATGATCCCCACGGGGCAACGCATATGCCGGTGTACCAGAACAGTGCATTCTGTTATGAAACAGCAGAGGAACTGGAGAAGGTCTTCAATAATAAAGCATTTGGTTTTTCTTATACGCGAATCAACAATCCTACGGTAGAAAGCTTCGAAAAACGAATCACCATGCTGGAGAAGGGAATCGCTTCTGTGGCATGCGCCTCCGGAATGGCAGCGTTATGCAATGCCATGCTGAATATCCTTCAGGCAGGAGATGAGATCGTAGCCGCAGCCGGTTTGTACGGCGGAACGGTGGAACTGTTCGAGGATTTTGAGGCATATGGAATCCACACGGTGTATGTTACAGAGAATACGCCGGAAGCGTATGAAGAGAAAATCACGGAAAAAACAAGGCTGATCTTTGCGGAGACGATCGGAAATCCGAAACTGGATGTGACGGATATCAAGGCGATTGCAGAGACGGCACACAGAAACGGACTTCCTCTGCTGATCGACAATACAGTTGCGACACCGTGTCTGGTTCGTCCGATCGAGCTGGGCGCAGACATTGTGGTTCATTCGTCTTCGAAGTACATCAACGGAAACAGCGATGCCATTTCCGGTATTATTGTCTGGAGCGGAAAATTCCGCTGGGATGCAGAACGGTATCCGGGAATGGCAGCATATAGAAAATTTGGACCAATGGCTTATGTGGCAAAGCTTCGGAACGGTCTGTTCCGAAGCTTTGGAGCCTGTTTGTCTCCCCAGAATGCATTTTTGAATAATCTGGGGCTTGAAACACTGGGGCTTCGTATGGAGCGGCAGTGCCGGAATGCACTGGAACTTGCAGAGTATCTGCAGACAATAGGAGCTGATCTGCAGGTGGAATATCCGGGGCTGAAAAGCAGCGCTTATCACGAGCTGGCAGAAAAACAGTTCGGAGGACGGTTCGGAGCAATACTGACGCTTCGTGTGGGAAGCAAAGAGAGAGCTTTCCGCATGATCAACAGTCTGAAGCTTCCGCTGATCCTGTCAAATATCGGAGATACAAAGACGCTGGTGATTCATCCGGCATCAACGATTGCGGCACATCTGACAGAGGAGGCACAGATACAATCCGGGGTATATGGGGACCAGATCCGGGTGAGTGTCGGAATTGAGGATATTGAGGATCTGAAGAAGGATTTTCTTCAGGCCTATGAAAATACAAGAGAAGAACAGGCGGCAGAAGGCTGAACTGACAGACAACGAACAGGCAGCAGAAGGCTGATCTGACAGAAAACGAACAGATAGAGAAAAGGAAGGGTATGTTATGGCAGTGGATTATGCAACATTGAAAAAAGGCGGATTTATGAGACAGAAGCAGAAAAACAATTTTTCTCTTCGTCTGGCAGTTGTAGGCGGTCATCTGACCGCAGAGAATCTTGCAAAAGTTGCTGAGGTTGCAGAGAAATACGGTGACGGACATGTACATCTGACATCCAGACAGAGTCTGGAGATCCCGTTTATCAAGCTGGAAGATATTGATGCGGTCAAGGCTGCACTTGCGGAAGGCGATGTAAGACCGGGTGTCTGCGGTCCCCGTGTACGTACCGTTACCGCCTGTCAGGGAAATCAGATCTGTCCGAGCGGCAACATTGATTCCTATGATATCGCCAAAAAACTGGATGCACGTTATTACGCGAAGGAGCTTCCGCACAAATTCAAATTCGGTGTAACCGGATGCCAGAACAACTGTCTGAAGACCGAAGAGAATGATGTAGGAGTTAAGGGCGGAGTAAATGTTGCATGGAAGGAAGAGACCTGTATCGGATGCGGACTCTGCAAAAAAGTCTGCCGTGAGAATGCCGTTACGATCACAGACGGCAAGGTATCCGTAGATTATGACAAATGCAATCACTGCGGACGCTGCGTAAAGAGCTGCCCAACCGATGCCTGGGATGCAAAAGAGGTATTTCTGGTATCCTTCGGCGGTCTGTTTGGAAACAAGATCAATAAAGGAACCGAGTATCTGCCGCCGGTAACATCCGAAGAGCAGCTGTTCCGGGTTACAGATGCAGCACTGGATTTCTTCAGAGAACATGCAAATGCAGGCGAGCGGTTCAAATTCACCATTGATCGTATCGGAGAGGAAAAATTTATAAAAGTAATCGAGGAGGCATATAATGGCTGATTTTACAATTGATGACAAAGTAGATATCACGGATGTCGTTTGTCCGGTAACCTTTGTAAAGGCAAAAGTAGCACTGGAGGAACTGGATGAGGGACAGATTCTTGCCATCCGCATGAATGACGGCGAACCGGTACAGAATGTACCGAGAAGCGTAAAGGAAGAAGGACATCAGATCCTGAAGCTGGAAGAGAACGAAGACGGAACATATACACTGATCGTAAGAAAGATAGGAGAATAAAAATGACAATTACAGTTGCAGGAAACAAGAAGGAATATGAAGAAGGACTTACCGTAGCACAGCTCATTGAAGCTGAGAATGTGGAGAGCCCGCTGTATGTAACGGTAACGATCAACGATGAATTTGCTGCAAGAGATGACTTTGAGACACTTGCGCTGAAAGATGGAGACGTAGTGGAATTCTTATACTTCATGGGCGGAGGCGCAGACTGATGGCTTTTACAAATGAACAGTTAGAGAGATACAGCCGGCACATTATTCTGCAGGAAGTCGGCGTTAAAGGACAGAAAAAGCTGATGAATGCCAAGGTATTGATCATCGGAGCAGGCGGACTCGGTGCTCCGGCGGGACTTTACCTTGCAGCGGCTGGTGTGGGAACCATCGGAATCGCCGATGCCGATGTGGTCGATCTTTCGAATCTGCAGCGGCAGGTCATTCACACGACCGATGATATCGGAAAAGCAAAGGTAGAGTCAGCCGCAGAGACCATGCGTGCGATCAATCCGGATGTTACGGTAAAGACATATCGTGATTATGTGTATTCCGGGAATATCATGGATCTGATCAAGGATTATGATTTTATTATTGACGGAACAGACAACTTCCCGGCAAAATTTTTGATCAATGATGCCTGTGTAATGGCACAAAAACCGTTCTCCCATGCCGGAATCATCCGCTTCAAAGGACAGCTGATGACCTATGTTCCGGGAGAAGGTCCCTGCTATCGCTGTGTATTCAAAAATCCGCCGCCAAAAGATGCGGTACCGACCTGCAAACAGGCCGGCGTGATCGGAGCCATGGGCGGTGTGATCGGATCCCTGCAAGCAATGGAAGCCATCAAATATATCATCGGAAAGGGTGATCTGCTGACCGGAAAGCTCCTGACCTATGATGCACTGAAGATGGAATTTCATACGATCAAACTTCCGAAGGATCATAACTGTGCTGTATGCAGTGATCACCCGACGATTACAGAACTGATCGATTATGAGCAGGCAGTCTGTGATCTGAAATCCTGAAAAAAGGAGGCAGATGTCAATGGCTATTAAAATCCGTCTGCATTCGTCTGATTATGACAAGATGCTGGAGCATTGCCGAAAGGGGCTTCCCAATGAGGTATGCGGTCTGCTGGGCGGCGTTGTTAACGGAGAAGAAAAAGAAGTAAAGAAGGTTTATCTTCTCACCAATATCGATGAAAGCAATGAACATTTTTCCATGGATCCGCGGGAGCAGCTGCAGGCTGTAAAAGACATGCGGGCAAACGGTTATGTGATGATCGGAAACTTCCACTCCCATCCGGAAAGTCCGTCCAGACCCTCTGAGGAGGATAAGAGACTGGCTTATGATCCGAGCATCGAATATATGATCCTGTCGCTTGCAGAAGAAGAGCCGGTGCTCCGGTCCTTCGGAATCAGTAAGGAAAAAGAAGTAAGTATCCATGAAATAGAGATCTCTTAATACTTTGAAAACAGTCCCATCCATCATACATACTGTTTTCAGGTATCAAAATCCTCCATATAAGAGAATGATGAAAAACAGCTGTATCGGAATCCTCCGAATGCAGCTGTTTTTTATGCAGCTGCAGAAGCGAAGAAATATAGAGAAATTTCGCGGTACGAAAGGTAAAGATCCGGGATCTGCTTTTAGAGTTGACGGATGTGAAACAAAGACAGATACTGCAGCGGTATGAAGAGCCGTAAGAAGGGAGGCATGCTTTGTTTTTTGCCCCGGGGGCTGATATAATAAATGCGAATCAAACAAGAGAATTGGCGGGGAACTTCAGATTCGGGAAATTTGCGTAAATTCTGACCGAGGTTCATCGCGGCTGGGAGGCAAAAACGATTCTCTTGGGTTACAACATACTAACAGGAGGATAGCGGAGATGACGCTGCTGGGATCACATGTCGGAATGTCCGGAAAAGAGATGTTTCTGGGTTCGGTAAAAGAAGCGGTTTCCTATGGGGCCAATACACTTATGCTGTATACAGGAGCCCCTCAGAATACAAGAAGAAAACAAATCGAAGAACTTCGCATCGGAGAGGGCTGGGAATACGCAGCGCAGCATGGAGTAGAAGAGATCGTTGTGCATGCACCATATATCATTAATCTGGCCAATACCGTAAAGCCGGAGACCTATGAACTGGCGGTAACTTTTCTGGAAAAAGAACTGAAGAGAACCGCGGCGATGAAAAGCAAAGTTCTGATCCTGCATCCGGGTTCCCATGTCAATGCCGGAGCAGAAGCAGGAATTGAACAGGCGATCAAAGGATTAAATACGGTACTGGATCAGAATGATGATGACGTTGTAATTGCATTGGAGACAATGGCCGGAAAAGGAAGCGAGATTGGAAGAAGCTTTCAGGAGATCCGGGCAATCTATGACGGCGTACATAAGCGGGAACGTCTTCGGGTATGTCTGGATACCTGCCATCTTAACGATGCCGGCTATGATCTGGTAAACCGGTATGAAGAGGTACTCCGGGAGTTCGATGAAATTATTGGTCTGGATCAGATCGCCGTGATCCATGTCAATGACAGTGTAAATCCGCTTGGTTCTCATAAGGACAGACATGCTAATATCGGCAGCGGAACCATTGGTTATGAGACTCTGCACCGCCTGGTACACGACGTACGTTTTCAGGCAGTTCCCAAGATACTGGAAACCCCATGGCTGTGTGCGGAGGGTGAGAAAAAGAAGACGATTCCACCCTATAAAGAAGAAATTGCATGGCTGAAGGCTGCAAATAAAGGTAATCAGGGAAGTAATGGAAGACGAGGCATATAAAAATGCTTCTCTGGCTAAAATATAAATAAGCAGTAAGAAGTGCTGTATGTATATCCGAATGGAAATGCATGCGGCACTTTTTTTGGGTAAAAAAGGAAAATATAAAAAGTATTGCAAGACTATTATATATAAGTTATTATTAATTGGAGTTATATTGCTTTAACATTAGAACGAAATGTTTAACGATGGGAGGATAACATGAAAAAGCGTATCTCAAAACACACAGCCAAGGTCTGCGCAGCTATTCTTGCTGCATCCATGGTTTTATCCATGCCGGCAGGAAATGTATATGCAGATGGTGGTGCAACGATTCCGGAGACTTTCAGCGTCGGTTCCGCGGGAAGCGTCCAGGGCGTTTATCTGCTTCGAATTGATTTTACCGAGGCAGAAAAGGACTGGTTCAAATCGATCAACGGTGTTTCGGTGAATGGGGAAGCATACACGAATTCCTCATGGATCAGCATGATGCCGGATTCTTATACCTGGTATGCAGAGGAAGGATACGACTACAGCACGTATGAGCCGGTGTATTATCTGCGTTTGACAAATGACACAGAAGATACGACCGAGTATCGAATCAGTGCAGATGGATACGAGGATGTGATCCTTCGTGCGGTAAAGGGAGCTGACGGAAGCTATACCGCCGAGATGGAGGCACCCAGACCGGCACAGGAAGATCCTTCTGATTCTGAGGATCCTGTTGAGGCAGATAAACAGGCAATTTCTGTTGAACAGGTGGTTTTAAGCTCAAGAAGCGGAAAATGGATCTTATCCTTCAATGGAGCCGAAGACTATGTTTCTACGATCACCGGACTGACGGTCAACGGAGAAGAGTGGATCGATCAGGATTATGATGTGACGCTTGGCGGTAAATACTTCCGTGATGAAGGAAACAATCAGCTTCGTTTCACCGGTGTTAAGTGGATCTCCGGAGGACATGATATTCTGAAGAGCGGTGATGTCATTGCCATCACCAGTTCAAAGTATACGAATCTTGCAGTAAAATTCAATTATGACGGAACAAGTGCCGTACTTACAGAGGATGACGGTCAGGGGGATCTGTACCAGCTGAATATCAAGCTGGAAGGTGCTTTTGGCTCTGCAATCAAGGGACAGGAAGAGTATGATGCGGTCTCTTCTGCCAGTGTTGTTGTTTCGACTACAAAAAACAGTGATGTAAAGGTATATGCTGCCATCTCTGAGCGTGATACCGCACCTGCAGAAGAGGAATGGCAGGAGCTGGGGATGAATTCCGATATTCAGATCAATCCGGACAAAACATCTGTATCCATCGTTCCGGATACAGAGAATGGAACACCGGCAGAAAATAACAGCGGACTGGAAGGAATCTATCTGACCCTTGACAGCGGACTGACGCTTACCGGAGCACCGAAGGATCCGGGACGTTATCTGGTTACCGTAACCGCATCGGATCTGCAGGGAAGAACGGCAGTCAGCAATCCACTTCCGCTGATCATCTATTCCGGTGAGGAGACTTTGGAACAGATGCTTGTGACCGAGAATCTGACACAGACCGCAGACGGAAAATATATGTGGAAAAACATGGATCCCTGGACGATTGCGGCATTCGGAAGCAATGTAGAGGGCGCAGAAGAAACTATTCAGGTTCCGCAGGGACTGAAGGCATGGTACGGTTCCAGTGAGAGCGGACTGTATGGAAGTCTGGGATATGCAATTCCGTGGTCTCAGGTACAGGAAGGAAATATTCCGCAGACATTGATCATTCCTTCCGGATGCGATATTACCATGGTTAATATGGAATTCCAGAGCAGTGTAAAAATTGTTGTGGAAGAAGGTGCAAAGCTGACTCTCCGTGATTCCGTCGTACAGGGAATCATCGATGTGAAAAATGGGGGAACCTTCTCCATGAATTACAACGGATTCGGTGAGGATGCCGGATTTATGACAGGAGCTTCCGTAGATGGACAGATCATTCTGGAGGATGGTGCTGTTCTGGAGAATGCTGCCATTGTTTCTCATACAAACTATATTGCCAACGGAGATGTAAATGACAGATGCAATGCCGATGCAGTAGTTGCAGTAAAGGGAAATGCAGTTGTTCGCGGTCAGGTATTTATCGCCGGTGATGAAGCCGGAACAGATCCGAATGTGGGACAGACCGGACTGCTGGTACAGAACGGAACGCTGAGCCTGGAAGATGATGCAGTACTTGCTGTTTACGGCGGTGCAGGAAAAGTTGCACTGACTGCTGACGGAGGAAATGCAGTTGCCCTGGAGAACGGAAAAATCATCGGAAACGGTAAACTGATTGCTGTGGGCGGTGCCGGACAGTTCGGCAACGGCGGAACTGCAGTAAAAGGAAACGGAAGTATTGAGACTGCTGAAGCCTATCTGCAGGGCGGATCTACCCGTGAGAGCAGGATGCTGAACGGTGCATCCGGTGCTGCCGGACAGGCAAATCCGGATAACGTAAAAGTGACCAGCCCGTATCAGTCCGTAAAAGCCGGTGTGCTGAATGATCTGGTATCGGATGATGCAATGGCAGATCTGTACTGGACAGTCGGCGTTGAAGAAACCCCGGATCTGACAAAATATCCGACGGAGCAGAAGAAGGCAGATGATGAGCCGGCTTCGGAAACAGAATCGGCGCAGAACGCAGAGCCGACCCCGAGTGCAGAACCGATGCAGAATGCAG
>JAUNAK010000023.1 GCA_030527665.1 Eubacteriales bacterium | reverse complement strand
AAACCCTAAAGATAGCCCCTAAGGAAGGTAGCCCCTAAATAACTTTGATTACCCGTAATCTGCTTGACAAGCGATTACCTGTCTTTTAATATTAGGGCGATACTCAAAAATGGGTAAAGTCTAATATAGGACTGCCTGTTTTGTATACAATTACTATTTCATTATGGTCAAAACTGAAACTGGTGAGGAGGAAACCGACAGATGTACCGTAAAGTAGACACGAATCTGAACTTTACCGAGCGTGAAGACGCAACCGTAGAGTTCTGGAAAGAGAATCAGATCTTTGAGAAGAGTCTGAAGAAAAACGAAGGCAAACCGATGTATATGTTCTATGACGGACCGCCGACTGCAAACGGCAAGCCGCATATCGGACATGTGCTGACACGAGTAATCAAGGATATGATTCCGCGTTACCGTACCATGAAAGGATACGAGGTACCGCGTAAAGCAGGCTGGGATACCCATGGACTTCCGGTTGAGCTGGAAGTTGAGAAAGAGATCGGTATCGACAGCAAAGAGGAAATCGAGGCATATGGTCTCGAGCCGTTCATTGACAAATGTAAAGAGTCTGTATGGAAATACAAAGGCATGTGGGAAGAGTTTTCCGGCAAGGTTGGATTCTGGGCAGACATGGATCATCCGTACGTTACCTACTACGATGACTTTATTGAGTCCGAGTGGTGGGCACTGAAGGAGATCTGGAAGAAGGATCTTCTGTACAAAGGATTCAAAGTCGTACCGTATTGTCCGTCCTGCGGAACACCGCTGTCTTCCCATGAGGTTGCTCAGGGATATAAGGCTGTAAAAGAGCGTTCGGCTATCGTTCGCTTCCAGGTAAAGGGTGAGGATGCATATTTCCTTGCATGGACGACCACACCGTGGACACTTCCGTCCAACATCGCACTTTGCGTAAACCCGCATGACACCTATGCAAAGGTAAAATGCGTAGATGGAAATGTATACTACATGGCGGAGGCTCTTCTGGATAAAGTTCTGGGTGCTCTTGTTGAAGAGGGCGAAAAGGCATACGAGGTTCTGGAGACCATGACCGGTTCCGATCTGGAGTACAAAGAGTATGAGCCGCTGTATTCCTGCGCTGCTGAAAGCGTTGCAAAACAGCACAAGAAAGCCTTCTTTGTATATGCCGATGAGTATGTAACCATGTCTGACGGTACCGGTATCGTACATATCGCACCGGCATTCGGTGAAGACGATGCCCGTGTCGGAAGAAAATACGATGCACCGTTCGTACAGATGGTTGACGACAAGGGATGCATGAGACCGGAAGCAGGCAAGTTTGCCGGCATGCGCTGTAAACCGACCAAGAAAGAAGAGGAGAAAGGTGCCAAGAGTGCCGATCCGGCTGTTCTGGTCGATCTGGATGAGAGAGGACTTCTGTTCTCCGCTCCGAAATTCGAGCATGACTATCCGCATTGTTGGAGATGCGATACACCGCTTCTGTACTATGCAAGAGAGTCCTGGTTCATCAAGATGACTGCTGTCAAAGATGATCTGGTGGCAAATAACAAGAAGATCAACTGGATCCCGCCGACAATGGGCGAGGGCCGTTTCGGCAACTGGCTGGAGAATATCCAGGATTGGGGTATTTCCCGTAACCGTTACTGGGGAACACCGCTTCCGGTATGGGTATGTCCGGACTGCGGCAAGCAGATCTGTGTAGGTTCCAGAAAGGAACTGGCAGAGCTGAGCGGCTGTGAAGATGCTGAGAAAACAGAGCTTCACAGACCATATGTAGATAACTACACCTTCAAATGTCCGGACTGCGGCGGCGAGATGCACCGTACACCGGAGGTAATCGACTGCTGGTTCGACTCCGGTGCAATGCCGTATGCACAGCTGCATTACCCATTTGAGAATAAAGAACTCTTCGAGAAGCAGTTCCCGGCTGAGTTCATTTCCGAGGCTGTTGACCAGACCCGTGGATGGTTCTATTCTCTGCATGCAGAGTCCACCCTGCTGTTCAATAAGCCGGCATACAAGAACGTAATCGTACTTGGTCACGTTCTGGACGGAGACGGAAACAAGATGTCCAAATCCAAGGGCAATGCCGTTGATCCGATGGCTGCACTGGGTGAGTACGGCGCAGATGCGATCCGCTGGTACTTCTACATCAACAGTGCTCCGTGGCTGCCGAACCGTTTCCACGGAAAAGCAGTAAGCGAGTATTCCCGCCGATTTATGGGAACCCTGTGGAACACCTATGCATTCTTCGTTCTGTATGCAAATATCGACAATTTTGATCCGAAGAACTACACACTGGATTACGAGAAGCTGCCGGTAATGGATAAATGGCTGCTTTCCCGTCTGGAGAGTACCATCCGTGATACCGATGCCAACCTGGAACAGTACAAGATCCCGGAGGCAGCACGTACACTGGAGTCCTTCGTGGATGATATGAGTAACTGGTATGTCCGCCGTTCCAGAAGCCGTTTCTGGGCAAAGGGAATGGAGCAGGATAAGATCAACGCATACATGACTCTGTACACAGCACTTGTTGAGTTCAGCAAGGCTGCAGCACCGATGATCCCGTTCATGACCGAGGATATCTACCGCAACCTGGTATGCTCCGTAGATGCAGAGGCCCCGGAGAGTATCCATCTCTGCGACTATCCGACCGTACAGGAAGCATGGATCGATACCGAGCTGGAAGAGACCATGAAGAGTGTTAAGCAGGTCGTTGTTCTGGGACGTGCCGCACGTAACGCTTCCAATCTGAAGAACCGTCAGCCGCTGGCACGGATGCATGTTAAGGCTCCGTTTGTACTGTCCGAGTTCTATACCGAGATCATCGAGGACGAGCTGAACCTGAAAGCGGTTGAGTATTCCGAGGATATTAAGGTAGAATATACGATCAAACCGCAGCTGAAGACCGTCGGACCGAAATTCGGCAAGATGGTAGGCGGAATCCGCAAGGCACTGGCTGAGCTGGACGGCGCTGCAGCTGTTGCCGAGCTGAATGCAAACGGTTCCCTGGCTGTTCAGGTAGACGGACAGACCCTGCAGCTGCTCAAGGAGGATCTGCTGATCTCCCTTGCACAGACCGAGGGCTATGTGACCGAAGCCGATCAGGGCGTGACCGTTATGCTGGATATAAGCCTGACACCGGAACTGATCGAGGAGGGCTTTGTTGCCGAGATCGTCAGCAAGATCCAGACCATGCGTAAGGAAGCCGGATTTGAAGTTACCGACCGCATCGTTGTATTTGCGGAGGGCAACGACAAGATCGCCAGGATCCTGACCGAGAACAGCGAGAAGATTTCTTCTGTTGTTCTGGCCGATTCCATTAAGATCGGTGAAACACAGGGTTATGTAAAAGAGTGGAAGATCAACTCCGAGAAAGTAACGCTTGGTGTTGAAAAACAGTAATATCTGTATTTTCTGCTGCGAATGCTGTGCAAAGCCTGTGAGGGCTTTGGGCAGCAGGAACGGCATGACGAATCATATTTGAGATAAAAGCTCCGCAGGGATGCGCAGGGATTCGGATGGGTAGATGTCATCTGAAGCTGACCCAAATCCCGCACCAGGTCTCGAAGAGCTTGACTTGAAATATGCACACTATAAAATGACACGATGTGGACAAAGTGCCTGCGGCAAAATAAAATGATAAGCCGCCGCAGGATTTTTTCCTGAATGCATCCGGGGGGATTACAGGAAGGAAAAATATTTGTCATGAAGAAACCTGAAGGGAGAACAACGATGCTGAATCCGATGTTCAAAAAGGAAAACTTTAAGGCCGCAGTCAATGATCAGTTAAGAAGACTCTTCCGTACAACCATGGACGAGGCAAGCAATCATCAGATCTATCAGGCTGTATGCTACGCTGTTAAGGACGTTATCATTGATAACTGGATGAAAACACAGCAGGTAATGAAGGAAGACGATCCGAAGATCATCTATTATATGTCCATGGAGTTCCTGACAGGACGTTACCTGGGCAACAACCTGCTTTCTCTTACCGCTTACGGTGAGGTTATGGAAGCACTGAATGAGATGGGTATCGATCTGAATGCTCTGGAAGATGAAGAGAGAGACCCGGCACTTGGAAACGGTGGTCTGGGACGTCTGGCTGCATGCTTCATGGATTCCCTGGCGACACTGGGATATGCTGCATACGGCTGCGGTATCCGTTATCACTATGGTATGTTCCGTCAGAAGATCAAAGACGGTTATCAGATCGAGGCACCGGACAACTGGCTGAAAGACGGCGGATATCCGTTCGAGCTGAAACGTCCGGAATATGCAAAAGAGATCAAATTCGGCGGCTATGTAGCTGTTGATCATGATGAGAAGACCGGAAGAAACCACTATCATCAGGAAGGATATTCTTCTGTACGTGCCGTTCCGTACGATCTGCCGATCGTAGGCTACAACAACAATGTTGTTAACACTCTGCGTATCTGGGATGCAGAAGCCATCAATGACTTCTCTCTGGATTCCTTCGATAAGGGTGATTATATCAAATCTGTTGAGCAGGAGAACCTGGCAAGAACCATTACCGAGGTACTGTATCCGAATGATAACCATATGGCCGGTAAAGAGCTGCGTCTGAAACAGCAGTATTTCTTTGTATCCGCAACCGTTCAGACTGCTGTTAAGAAATACATGAAGGGTCATGATGACATTCATGGTCTGGCAGAGAAGGTTTGCTTCCATATGAATGATACACATCCGACACTGGCTGTTCCGGAGCTGATGCGTATCCTTCTGGATGACTATGCACTGGAATGGGATGAGGCATGGGCAATCGTAACAAAGGCCTGCGCATACACCAACCATACCATCATGAGCGAGGCACTTGAGAAATGGCCGATCGAGCTGTTCTCCCGTCTGCTTCCGCGTATTTACCAGATCGTAGAAGAGATCAACCGCCGCTTCTGTGAGCAGGTTCGTGCACAGTATCCGCAGAACAGCGAGGATAAGATCCGCGCTATGGGTATCGTATACGACGGAAAAGTTCGTATGGCAAACCTTGCGATCGTCGGCGGATTCTCCGTAAACGGTGTAGCAAGACTGCATACCGAGATCCTGGAGAAACGTGAGCTGAAAGACTTCTACGAGATGATGCCGGAGAAATTCAGCAACAAGACAAATGGTATTACACAGAGACGTTTCCTGCTTCACGGAAACCAGGCTCTGGCTGCATGGGTTACCGATCGTGTAGGCAGTGAGTGGATTACCGACCTGCCGCGCCTCAGCAAGCTGGCTCTGTACGCAGAGGATGAGAAGGCACAGGCTGAGTTCATGAACATCAAATATCAGAACAAAGTCCGCCTTGCAAAATATATTCTGGAGAACAACGGTGTTGAAGTTGATCCGCGTTCCATCTTCGATGTACAGGTTAAGCGTCTGCATGAGTACAAACGTCAGCTGCTGAACATCCTGCATGTTATGTATCTGTACAACAAGATCAAAGAGCATCCGGAAATGCCGTTCTATCCGAGAACCTTCATCTTCGGTGCAAAGGCAAGTGCAGGCTATGCACGTGCCAAGATGATCATCAAGCTGATCAACAACGTTGCTGACGTAATCAACAACGATGCAAGCATCAAAGGCAAGATCAAAGTTGTCTTCATCGAGGACTACCGCGTAAGCAATGCAGAGATGATCTTTGCAGCTGCCGATGTATCCGAGCAGATCTCCACCGCAAGTAAAGAGGCTTCCGGTACCGGCAACATGAAGTTCATGCTGAACGGTGCACTGACACTGGGAACCATGGACGGTGCTAACGTTGAGATCGTTGAGGAAGTCGGTGAAGAGAATGCCTTCATCTTCGGTCTGTCCGCAGACGAAGTTATCGAGTTCGAGAGAAACGGTCAGTATGATCCGATGCACTACTTCAACTCCGATGCAGACATCCGTACCGTACTGATGCAGCTGATCAACGGTACCTACTCCAACGGAGATATGGAAATGTTCCGCGATCTGTACAACTCTCTGCTGTACAAGAGCCATGACCGTGCCGATGTTTATTTCATTCTTGCAGACTTCAAGTCCTATGCAGCTGCACAGGAGAGAGTAGAGGCAAGATATCGTGACGAGAAAGCATGGGCAAAGAGTGCGATTCTGAATACCGCTCATTCCGGCAAGTTCAGTGCCGACAGAACGATCCAGGATTATGTGGATGACATCTGGCACTCCGAGAAGATCACTGTTCGCTGATAGGCTTCCTTTTGGGAGATGCCGATGCGATCGTAATCGGATCTATATCAGTTAAAAATATGCCGGTCAAGCGCTGCGAGACCCGGTGTGAGATGCGGGGCAGCTTTGGCTGCCCCGCATTTTACGATACGCAGAGGCCTGCTGAGCCGGAGTAAAAAACGACAGGGAAGAGATTCTCTGTCGTTTTTATCTTTCTTTGTTCATAAAAGGCTTTATTTCCTAACAAATTTGTAATAATATAGGTATGTTAAGGGAGTATGATGCGGCTTAGGATGGCTGGATCTCCTAAGCACGTTTTTTAAGGAGGCGAAGAACCTTGGATAAAGAAGAATATCGTCAGAAATTGGAAGAACTGAACGGATACGTCAGGGACAAAGATTATGAAGATGCGCTTGCTGTTGTCGAGCAGGTGGACTGGCGCCGTGTAAAAAGTATTAATACACTGAACATGGTGGCTGATGTATATGAAGTAAATAAAGAATATGAGAAGGCGAAGAATATTCTTGTATTTGCACATAACCGTTCCTCGATCGGCAGAGGCATTCTCTATCGTCTGGTAGATATCAGTCTGAAGATCGATGATATCGATGATGCAGAGAGATACTTCAAAGAGTTTTCTAAAGTTGCAAAGAACGACAATTCCAGATGTATTCTGCAGTATAAGCTGTATAAAGCAAAAGAGGCACCGATCGAAGCACAGATCGATGTACTGGAGGAGTACAGAGACAGAGAGTATACCGAGCAGTGGGCATATGAGCTTGCCAAACTGTATGCAAAGGCCGGCGACACCGGAAAATGTGTGGATGCCTGCGACGATCTGATCCTGTGGTTCTCAGAGGGACAGTATGTTCTGAAAGCTCTGGAACTGAAGAAAAAATATGAAGCTCTTTCTCCGCTGCAGGAGACGACCTATAATCGTCTGCGTGCTGCCTACAGAAAGCCGCGTACCGAACTGCTGGTTGATCCCGCTGCCGGTGAGACTGCCGGAGAGGAAGAGGCTGTACATTCCCAGGTGGAAGCAGACGCTGCAGCACGTGCAGATATGTTTGCTGCCCGTCTGGCAAAGGAAGCTGCCGCAGTGAAAGCAAAGGAAGCTGCAGAGTCTGCTGCAAAGGCAGCTGCAGAGCTTGAGACAGGTATTGCTTCGAAGCCGGAAGCGGAAAAGGCTGCAGAGGATGAGGGTTCGGAAGAGGTACAAAAGCCGGCTGTAAACGCAGGTGATTTCCGTGAACGTCTGGCAAAGAGCTTCCGCAGTGTATTTGGTGTGGAGGATGAGGACGATGAGGAGGAAGATGAAACCTTCTATGTCGACCAGCCGAAGACGAAAGAGGCGGATGAAGCAGAGCAGAAAGATGAAATTCTGCCTGAGATATCTGTGCCGGCAGCAGCAGAAGAGGCTGAGGAGATCCTTCCGGAGGAAGCAGATCTGGCAGAGGCTGCAGCTGAGAAGATGGAAGATGCAGAGGATATTGTCTTTGAGGAGCTTCCTGCCGCAGAGGATACGGTAAAGAAGAGACCGGAACCGGAGTTCCGTACCGTTGCACCTCCTGCACAGGAGACTGCACCGAAGAAGACCTTCCATGAAGAAGTATATGATCCGGCAGATTTCGAAGTGCTTCCTGAAGAGGAAGCCGAAGAACTTCCGGAAGTAAAGGATATCGAAGAGGAGCTTCCTGCCGCAAAGGATGCTGTAAAGGCGGAAGAACCGAAGGCGGAGAAAGCTGCTTCGACCGGAGAATTTGATCTGGAGGCATTCCTTGCAGAAACGGCAGGCGCATTCTCCACAGAGATCTCTGAAGAGTCGTATTCCAAGCCGGCACCGGTTTCCGAAGAAAAGGGACTGGCAGACTTCTCTGAGATCGATGTAGCGGCAGCAGTTGCCAAGGCGGCTGCACTCCAGAGTGAGACAAAGGGTGTGATCAGCAGCAGCCCGGCAGAAGCAATTGCCGGTATTGCTGTTGCGACAGAAGCAAGTGCAGAGGCAGCCGCACCGGCAGCTCCGACACCTGCAAGAAAGCCGAAATACAACGAGGAACTGGAGATTCCGGATCCGGAACCGACCGCACAGGAGAGAAGAACACATACCATTCCGTTCCATACCATCGGACAGAATACCGTTCCGATCTCCATTGATAAGATTCTGAGTCAGGAGACTCCGGAGGAACGCCGTATTCGTATTCTGAATAAAGCGAAACCGTCGATGATGAGCGAGGAGCAGAGAGAGATCTTTACATATTTCGCCCGTATTCCGGGAATGGATATGCAGATTCTGGATGCGATGAACAGCGTATACCAGCACGCCGGTGAGAAGACCTCCCTGCATGGAAATATTGCCGTCATGGGTGCTGCAGGTACAGGAAAATCCCGTCTGTGTCACGGACTGGTTGTAGCCATGTGCCGTGATCTGGGTATTGAGGCTGCCAAGATCGCCAAGGTCACCGGAAGTGAACTGAATAAGAAGGATGTGGTTCGTTCGGTTGCCAGAATGTCCGGCGGATTCCTTCTGATCGAGGAAGCTTCCAAGATGACTTCCGAGACCGTAGATCTGCTGAATCAGGCAATGGAATATCGTACCGACTGCATGATCGTTATTATTGAAGATGAGAAGAGCGAGATGCGTGCATTCCTGAAAGGATATCCGCAGTTTGCCGGCAAGTTCGACAAGGTGATCTCCATTCCGGTATTCACCAACGATGAGCTGGTTACCTTTGCCAGAATCTATGCGACCGAAAACGGATGCAAGATCGATGATATGGCGATCCTTGCGCTGTACACCATGATCGGAAATATCCAGACGGAAGATGTACCGGTTACCATCTCCAGTGTGAAGGAGATGATCGATAACGCGATCGCGCATGCAACCAAAGGACGCCGCCGCAAACGTGCAGATGCAAAGACGATCGTTCTTCAGGAAAAGGATTTTACACAGAATTGAAAACAAGACCATGGCTGGGAGAGCCCAGCAGAACGATAGAGATCCTGCAGAAGTATGGATTTCGTTTTCAGAAAAAATACGGACAGAACTTTCTCATCGATACCGGTGTTCTTGACAGAATCGTCAGGGCAGCGGAGATCGATGAGGAGGATACTGTCATGGAGATTGGGCCAGGGATCGGAACTCTGACCCAATATCTGGCTTATGCGGCAGGAAAAGTCTGCGCAGTTGAGATCGACCGCAATCTGATCCCGATCCTGGAGGATACACTTTCCGGGTGGGACAATGTAACGGTGATCAACGAAGATGTGCTGAAGCTGGATATAGAGAAACTTGTACAGGAACAGAACGGCGGCCGCCCCATTAAGGTCGTTGCAAACCTCCCGTATTACATTACGACCCCGATTCTGATGGAACTTCTGGAGAAAAACATTCCTTTCGAATCCATCACAGTCATGGTGCAGAAAGAGGTCGCAGAAAGAATGCAGGCAGAACCGGGAACCAAGGATTACGGTGCATTGTCACTGGCAGTGCAGTACTATACGGTTCCGGAGATCATGACGATCGTTCCGCCGAACTGCTTTATTCCCCGTCCGCAGGTGGGAAGTGCGGTGATCCGGCTGACCAGGCGCACAGATAACAAAATTGCCGTTAAAGATGAGAAGCTGATGTTCCGTCTGATCCGTGCATCCTTCCTCCAGAGGAGAAAAACACTGATGAACGGACTGCGGAACAGCCAGGAGCTTTCTTATACAAAGGAACAGGCGGAGGCTGCCATTGCGGCGGCAGGACTTCCCGCTGGTGTCCGGGGAGAAAAACTCAGCCTGGAACAGTTTGCGGCACTTGCGGATGTCTTTTCCGAAATGTAAACAGGTTCCGGGAAATCAGGCGCAGGTACAGGAGAATCCGGCTTGGAAGATTTCTGCTTTTTCTGATGTGGATCCTTCATACAGGATCGCAGGTGGATTCCTGTCGGAGCTAAGGGATAATGAATGATGAAACAAAGAATTCCTGCATTGAATTTTATAAGGGCGATAGCGGCGATCGGCGTTATCGCCTTTCACTATATCTGCAGATTTGATGAGCTGTTTGCAAAATACGGTCTCTTTGAGCATATCAGCTGGGGGGATCTGCTGGTAACGGTTTTTCTGATCCTGTCCGGCATGCTGCTGTACAGAAATGACCGTTACGATGGAAAACAGACAAGGGCGGAATATCTGTCCGGATATTATCTGAAGCGGTGGACGGCACTTTATCCGGCTTTTTATATTGCCTATCTGGCTGCCTATACAGTTGTGCGGCTCAGCAATCTGTTTCCGGATCGAAAAGCGGATCCCTTCAGTTCTATATTTACCGTTCTTGGAGTAGACGGATACTATCTGGAATACAGCCCCAACTACTATCTGGTGGGTGAGTGGTTTCTGGGGGCGATCATTCTGCTGTATCTGCTGTTCCCGTTGGTGGAACGGATGATGCATGTGCATCTGTGGGGAACGATCTTTGTTATTGCCGCCCTGTACGAGGTATCGATGGTCTATTCTCCGTTCCATGTGACCCGTTTTCGTGCGCTTCCTTCCTGTCTGGTCAGCTTTATGGCGGGAATACTGCTGGAGCACTGGCATATTCTGGAGCGGTTCCGGATGGTCTATCCGGCTGCGGTCCTTGCCCTTCCGATCTGTGCGGCCATCAGTGACCAGCAGGATCCGGTGCTGCTGAGTGTTGTGGCGCATATCGGAGGACTCTGTATCTTTATCTGCCTGTATGGAATCGGAAAATATGTGATGAAGCTGAAATGGCTGGCTCTTCCTATTGACAGGATCAGCCGGCTGTCCTATCCGATTTTTCTGCTGCAGCATCTGGCGATTCGTTATGTGACGACGGTTCTTACACCGAAGCACAACGGGGATGACCTGCCGATCCTGCTGCTCTGCATGCTGCTGACTGTCCTGAGCGCACGGATCCTGTTGTTTATGACAGATCTGCTGACAGGAACCATCCGCAGATGGGGCGGAAGAAAGTCGGGAATATCCTGAGGGCGGGGACGGAATCCGTGTGTGTTGGAAAGAATGCATCCGGGACAGCGTGCTGCCGGTCCGAAGTGTATCGGACAGTCGGAAAAGAGCAGCAGAATGGAGAAAAGTATGAAGATCATGCAGATACAGACGCATGTATACAGTGAGAAAAAGAAGAATCTGCAGCAGCTGGAGCAGATTCTGGAAAATGCGGCTGTGGAGAAACCGGATCTGGTAACCGTGGGAGAAATGTTTGTCTGTCCCTACGAAACAAGGCTGTTTCCGGTGTATGCGGAAGAGGAACGGGGAGAGACCTGGAAGTTTCTAAGCGGACTTGCGAAAAAGCACGGAATCTGGCTGCAGGCGGGTTCTATTCCGGAAAAAGATGCAGACGGCAGGGTGTATAATACCGCCTATGTCTTTGACCGGGAGGGACGGGAGGCAGCCCGGCACCGGAAGATGCATTTGTTTGATATCGCCATTCAGGGCGGGCAGCAGTACAAAGAATCGGAGACCTTAAGTGCCGGTGATTCCTTTACGGTTTTTGATACCGAATTCGGGCGGATCGGGCTGATGATCTGCTTCGATATCCGCTTTGTAGAGCTGGCAAGAATACTGGTGCAGAAAGGAGCGCAGATCATTCTGGTTCCGGCAGCATTTAATATGACCACCGGTCCTGCACATTGGACATTGACCTTTCGTTCCCGGGCACTGGATAACCAGTGTTTTATGGTGGGAACCAGTGATGCCAGAAATGAAAGTGCCGGATATGTGGCATACGGACACAGTATCCTCACTTCTCCCTGGGGAGAGGTGCTTGGCGAACTGGATGAAAAGGCAGGAATACTGATTACGGAGATCGATCCGAAGGAATGCGGACGCATTCGCGAACAGCTTCCGATCCTTTCCGCACGTCGTCTGGACTGTTATCGGCTGGAGGAGACGGAGCGTTAAGAGGTCCCGGTATGACTCCTCGTCCGGAGGATGAGCGTTCAGCACCGCATACGAATCATCATTGGGATTCATGATTGAAAGGGAGAAATTCTGCAGGCAGAATTTTTATGAATGAAAAAGGCAAACCGGCATGGCCACTACATCAGATGAATTACTCACCTGGTGCAGAAGCCATGCCGGTTTTTTGTATGTGTTATTTGTTTGTATATCTATAAATCAGGAAATGATGTACGCCTCACCGACAGAGGCATCTCAGACACCGACCTATCAGGAGTCAACTTCTTCGGTATCGGCAGCTCAGACACCAGCCTGTCATGCACTTAACTATCAGAAGTTAACCTATCATGCACCGGCCTTAAGGCGTCCGGTTTAGACGCTGCTTACCAGATCGTCGGACCATCCCAGTCGCTGTCATCATAGCCAAGATCATCATCGATATCAGCCAGCATGGCACCGTATTTGGACATTTGGGCAATGTTTTCATCAGAAATGGTTGCACCGCCGGCGAAAGGATCTTTTTCCAGATTCTTTCCGAGAATCTTCAGAGGAGCCCACCAGTTGACACTGCGGATCTCACTGGCTTTGATATCACGGGGACGTTTCTCGATCAGATAGCCTTCGGCTGCCTGAATGCTGCTGAATGCATTCATATCTGCATAAAAATCGGAGCCGACATATTCAAATGTCATCAGGATCTTATCTTCTACCTGGAAGAAGTACTGGTTGCGGATTCCGTGTGTCCACATGAACTTCTGTACCTCTGCAGACGGATTGGTGATTTTCTTGAGAAAAGCCTGACGCTCTTCCGGAACAACATACATGATTTCTGCTACACGACGCATAATGAGACCTCCTGGTACATAAATAGTTTGTTCCGTCATATCTTCCGCTGGCCGGATCGTAAATATTGAAGCAGATCCATGAACGGTGCCGCAAACGGAATACCCCCATAAACCGTATGCCGCAGACGGAAAAGGATCGAAGAGAGCGATTTCTTCTTCGATGTTGTGCTTATTTTCTATTCTATAATACATGGCATGGTATATGCAATTGTTTTAGGGGAAAATACACAAAAAGTACATGCTCTCCTATAAAAATATGAACACTATACACAGATTTTGGAAGGGGGCGCTGTTTTGTACCGAAGATTTCTTTCGTGGTTTTGATTCGGTTTTCCGGCATTCTATGGTATACTCTATGCTAGGGTTATCAGAAACATAGATTCGATCCGGAGGATATACAATATGAAAAACAGAATGATCAGTCTTGCGCTGATTCTGTCGCTGTCAGTCGGAACGACAGTTGGTACAGCGGCCGGCATGCCGCTGACAGCTGCAGCTGAAACCGGAGAAGCGAAGCAGTCGGCAGCGGAAGAGAAGGCTGAGACCGCTGCGGAAACAGATCCGGAGGAAGAGGATTTTTCCTATGAGGAAATGGAACATTCCGATATGGGGCTGGAAGAAATGCAGAAAAGCAAATATGACCACAGCCATATCGAAGAACTTCTGAATGAGTTTTCTGATCTGATAAAAGAAGGATCAGAAAAGAAAGAATCCGAAGAGAAAAAAACAGAAAAGGAAGGATCGGAAAAGAATGAGGAGGATGTCAGCAGGCTGTATCAGGAGATTCTGCAGGAGTATGATCTGCTGGTATCGGAACTGAATGTTTCCTATATCGAGACCTGTCTGGATCCGAATGATGACAAGGCGAAAAATACATATGAGGAAAACAGCTCCGATCTGACGGAGATTCAGGATCGGATCTATCTCGCATTGAAGGAAGCAATGGGAAGCAGCTACAAAGTGACTTTTGAGGAACTGCTTTCCGAGGATATACGGGATGCACTGAATGAGTATGAACCCCTGACGGAAGAACGGCTGGCCATGCAGGAAGAGAAGGTGCAGCTGGAGAACGAATACTGGGCAGTCATCGGACAGGAGTTTTCCTGTGAAGTCGATGGTAAGACCTATACGGATAAGGATCTGGACGATCTGGAGGGCGATACCTATGATGCGGTCTCACTGGCCCTGGCGAAAGCGAAAAATGATGCTGCCGCACCGATCTATAAGAAGGTCGTTGCACTGGATAATAAGATCGCCGAAAGCTATGGATATGAAGACTATGCTTCCTATGCCTACGAGAACAGCTTCGGAAGAGAGTATTCACCCGCAGAGGCGGAGCAGTTCACCGGATATGTGAAGAAGTATCTGCTGCCGATGTTTCTGGTATTGTATACTGCACGTGACGAGCAGGCAATCGATGTCAGTGAGCAGTTTGAGGATCTGGATCAGGAAAAGCGCCTGGATCTGCTGGAACCTTATATCAAAGAGGTCAGTCCGGAACTGGAGGAGGCATGGAACTATCTTCGGACCGCAAAGCTCTATGATATGAGCAAATCGGAGACAAAAGCCGATCAGGGATTTACCATTGATTTTCCGGCATGGAACTCGGCATTTATCTACGATCAGCCGGACGGCGGCATGTATTCCTATTCGACGATCGTTCATGAGTTTGGGCATTTCAACGCCGCCTACCATACGGATGAGCCGTCCCTCTGGTATTCCCAGAGCTATGATCTGGCGGAGGTACAGTCCCAGGGGCTGGAAATGCTGTATCTGATATACTGGGATGAAGTTACCGGAAAAGCGGAGATGGAAGATGCCATGACGCTGGAGAGCCTGTTTACCATGCTTTACAGTGTGATCTCCGGCTGTGAGGTGAACGAGATCGAACGGTATGCCCATGAGCATCCGGATGCGTCCATCGAGGAATGGAACAAGGCATTTGCCGATATCGCAGCTTCCTATGCGATGAACGGAGATACCGAAGACGGGTATTACAGCTGGGTCGAGATCGGTCATATAACGACCAGTCCATATTATTACATCAGCTATGCAACATCCGCGTTTTCTGCCTTGAATATCTGGGCAGAGGCACAGAACGACAGAGAGAAAGCAGTAGAAGATTACATCAAGATTTCCGCAGTCAACAAGCTGGGATATAAGGATACACTGGAAGCACTGGGGATGCTGAATCCTTTTGAAGAAAGCGATGTGCAGAAACTGCTGGATACGATGAAAACAGCAAGCAGAGAGAAGAACTGGTTTGACAATTACACATGGAATTTCTACGTGTCCTATCTGATCAACGGAGGCTATATCGACGGCGGCAAAGAACTTCTGGAAGAAACCGGAGAGGACGGCGGATTCGGAGAGGCGGAGGAAGAACTTGAGAGTGTACTGGAGATGCTGCAGGAAAGTCTGGCACAGAGTGATGCGAAGAAAGAAGACCTGATGCAGATCACAAAAGGCAGTACGGAGATTTTCTTCTGGATGTGCAGTCAGCTGCTGCTCCATCCGGCAGAAATCGGTATCCAGTGCGGTATAGTATCATATCTGACGACGGAACTCATATGGAAAAAGCTGCTGAAGGATCTGGCGCTTGCAGCGGCTGCTTAAAATATTGGTGAAAACATGCTGTTTTACTGCGCAATGCTGTCAAAGAAATACATTGGCAGATCATGGATCCCTGTGCTGACAGCTGTTTTAATAAAAGTAGGAATTAGCAATACAATACTATAACTTCAGGAGGGAAAAATATGTTAGAAGAACTGAAACAGAAGGTATGGGAGGCCAATCTGCTGCTTCCGAAGTATGAACTGATTACTTTCACATGGGGAAATGTCAGTGCCATTGATCGTGAGAGCGGTCTGTTTGTCATCAAACCCAGCGGTGTGGAGTATGACGATCTGAAGCCGGAAGATATGGTAGTTGTGGATCTGCAGGGAAACAAGGTGGAAGGCAGATACAATCCGTCCTCGGATACCGCTACACATATGGTTCTGTATAATCGTTTTCCGAATATCGGCGGTGTAGTACACACCCATTCATCCTGGGCAACCAGCTGGGCACAGGCCGGACGCGGTATTCCCTGCTACGGAACGACTCATGCTGATTATTTCTACGGAGAGATCCCCTGTGTCAGAAATCTGACCAAGGACGAGATCGAGGAAGCCTATGAGAAAAACACCGGCGTGCTGATCGCCGATGATTTTGAAGCAAACAACAGAGATTATGAGGCAGTTCCGGGCGTGCTCTGCAAGAACCATGGCGTTTTCACCTGGGGAAAAAATGCATCGGAAGCCGTTCATAATGCAGTCGTTGTGGAAGAAGTTGCCAAGATGGCAGCCAGATGTGAGTGGCTGAATCCGGAAGTAAAGCCGGCTCCGCAGGAACTGCAGGACAAACACTATTATCGTAAGCATGGCGCAAATGCTTACTACGGACAGAAGGGAGAATAACTATGAATGCAAAGGAAGCGATCGAAAGCAGACAGACTGCACTGGGTATTGAGTTTGGTTCTACCCGTATCAAAGGCGTACTGATCGATCTGGACGGAAATGTACTGGCAGTCGGATTTCATGACTGGCAGAATTCTCTGATCAACGATATCTGGACTTACAGTCTGGAGGAGGTCGATGCAGGTCTGCGTCATTGCTATACCTCTCTTCGTCAGGATGTAGAGGCAAAATACGGCATCACTCTTACTTCTGTCGGAAGTATCGGTATCAGTGCCATGATGCACGGCTATATTGCACTGGATAAGGACGGCAAACAGCTGGCGCCGTTCCAGACCTGGAGAAACAGCAATACACAGCAGTCTGCTGACGAGCTGACCGAGTTGTTCAATTTCAATATTCCGCTTCGCTGGACCATTGCTCATCTGTATCAGCGCATCCTGGATAAGGAACAGCATCTGCAGGCGGTAGACTATGTGGCTCCGCTTTCTGCCTATATGCACTGGAAACTGACCGGCAAAAAGGTAGTCGGCATCGGCGATGCGGCAGGTATTTTCCCGATCGATTCCGAAAAACTGGATTATAACCAGGAAATGATGGATAAATTCGACAAGCTGATCGCACCGTACGGCTATTCCTGGACCGCAAGAGAAGTTCTTCCGAAGGTGCTGGTTGCCGGCGAAGAGGCAGGCGTTCTGACAGCCGAAGGAGCCGCTCTTCTGGACGAGTCCGGAAATCTGGAAGCAGGTATTCCGCTGTGTCCGCCGGAGGGCGATGCAGGTACCGGTATGGTTGCCACCAATGCCGTTGCTCCGAGGACCGGAAACGTATCGGCAGGAACCAGTACATTTGCCATGATCGTTCTGGAGAAGCAGCTTTCCAGGCTGTACAGAGAAATCGATATGGTTACCACACCGACCGGCTTCCCGGTTGCCATGTCCCATGCCAATAACGGAACCACAGACCTGAATGCATGGGTAAACATTTTCAAAGAATTTGCGGAGCTGATGGGATACAAGGCGGATATGGGTGAGCTCTTCGGCAAGCTGTACACCAATACTCTGAACGGCGATCCGGACTGCGGCGGACTTCTGGCCTACGGCTATTATTCCGGCGAGGGTGTTACCAAGCTGAATGAAGGCAGACCGCTGTATACAAGAATGCCGGACAGCAGATTTACACTGGCAAACTTTATGCGTGCAAACCTGTATACCTCTCTTGGTGCGGTTAAGCTGGGTATGGATATTCTGCAGAAGGAAGAAAAAGTACAGATCGACCGTATCATGGGTCACGGCGGCTTCTTCAAGACCGAAGAGGTCGGACAGAGATATCTGGCAGCGGCAGTGAATGCACCGGTTACCGTTATGAAGACCGCGAGTGAAGGCGGCGCATGGGGAATCGCTGTACTGGCTGCCTATCTGATCGACGGCAAAAATGAAGGAACACTGGAAGAGTATCTGAACAACCGCATCTTTGCGGGACAGGAAGGCTCCACACTGGAAGCAACACCGGAAGAGGTGGCGGGCTTCGAAGCTTTCACCAGCCATTACAGAGACGGTATTGCAGTGGAGAAGGCTGCGGTAGAGAATCTGCGCTGGTAATTTAAGCGGAAAGTGCGAAACATATAAAAGTGTTTCATTCGCTGTTCATATTGTACAATGCCATCGCAGGCACGCTCTCGCTGCCTTCGTCTCGCAGCGGTACTAAACTCGTGCTGCGCTGACACTTGCACTCGTTAAGTGCCGGCGGACTCAGAGCACCTGCTCAGTGCATTTGTGCAATATTCGCAGCAACCAGAGTACACAATAAATGTTTCGCAATTTCCGGACAGGAAAGAAATAAGGAAGGGTAAGTATGAAAACGAAAGTATATATAGACGGACAGAGCGGAACTACAGGACTGCAGATCTATGACCGGATCGGGGCCAGAGAGGATCTGGAACTGCTTCGGATCGACGAGGATAAGAGGCATGATATCGAGGAGCGCAGAAAATTTTTGAACAGCGCGGATATCGTCTTTCTTTGTCTTCCCGATGCAGGTGCGATCGAAGCGGTTTCCCTGATCGAGAATCCGGAGGTGCGTGTCATTGATGCATCGACTGCTCACAGAACGAATCCGGGCTGGGTATATGGATTTCCGGAATTGTCAAAAGAGCAGAGAGAAGCGATCCGGACCGGCAAGCGTATTGCCAATCCGGGATGTCATGCCACTGGACTGATCTCCGTTACCGCTCCGCTGGTTCGCATGGGTATCCTTCCGACAGACTATCCGGTCACCTGCTTTTCGCTTACCGGTTATTCCGGCGGCGGCAAGAAGATGATTGCCGATTACGAAGCTGACGGCAGACCGGAGAAGCTGGGAGCACCGGGCATCTATGGATTGAGTCTGCATCATAAACATGTACCGGAGATGACGAAGATGACCGGTTTGACACAGGCACCGGTCTTCCTTCCGGTGGTGGATGATTATTATAAGGGCATGGCTGGGACGATCATGCTGCAGAATCGTCTGCTGAACGGACAGCCGACAGCTGAGCAGATCTGTGAAAAACTGCAGGCGTACTATGCAGATGAGCATTTTGTACAGGTACTTCCGTATGAGGCATCCCGCGGAACCGTTTATGCCAACACCCTGGCGGGAACGAACCGCCTGGAGATCGCGGTATGCGGACATGAAGAGCAGACAACGATCACTGCATTATTCGACAACCTTGGAAAAGGTGCATCCGGAGCAGCCGTTCAGAATATGAATATCATGCTGGGCCTGGATGAAGGAATCGGACTGGAGTAAGAGTATGAATATATATCTTGCGCGTCATGGGCAGACCAGACTGAATAAATCGAAATTAATGCAGGGACTGACGGATGAACCGCTGAGTGAGACCGGCAGACAGCAGGCGAGAGATGCGGGGAAAATGCTTGGTGATGTGAAATTTGATGCCGTATTTGCGAGTCCGCTCGACCGGGCGATCGAGACAGCTTCTCTGATCAGCGGATGGAAGAAAGAGGATATCCGGATCGACAAGCGTCTGATCGAAGTGAACTTCGGTAAATATGAAGGAAAGAAATATTATCTGCTGGGACTTCCGATGACTCTCTACTGGTCGCTTCCGGAGATCTTTCCGGCACCGAAGACGGTAGAGACTATTGCAGAGATTACCGGAAGAAGTCAGTCGTTCCTCAAAGAACTGGAACAGAAGGGTTATGAGAACGTACTGATCACGGCTCATGGTGGTATCCTTCGCGGTCTGAACGGGTATCTCAGTGACCGCAGAAACGGCATAGTCTGGAGACCGAAGATGCATAACTGCGAGATCCGCGGCTACCGGTCGCAGAACGGACAGCACGCACCGATCGGAATATTCAAAATAAAGAAGAAATAATGGATGCGTTCGTTTTGGGGCTGATGAAATCTGACAAAATGGGCAGATACAGAATTTGTACAGGTTAAAAAATAGACAGACACAGAACTTTTCTAGATTGTCCGTGTATATGGATTTGACAGAATAGAGCGAAAATATTATAGTTAAATCAGCAATTTTATCCAAAAACTATGCTTATGAAGTAAATGGAAAGGATGGAGATAGAAATGTATCAGGAAGAGTATAAACGTTGGCTGGAAGCTGACCTGATCGACTGCGATCTGAATAAGGAACTGCAGGATATTCAGAACGATGACGATGCGATCAAGGATCGTTTTGCAGTTGCACTGCAGTTCGGTACTGCAGGTCTGAGAGGTACCTTAGGTGCAGGTACAAACCGTATGAATATCTGGGTCGTTCGTCAGGCTACACAGGGTGTTGCTGACTGGGTCAAGACACAGGGCGGTACACAGACCGTTGCCATCAGCTATGACAGCCGTCTGAAAGGCTGGAACTTTGCAAGAGATGCTGCAGGTGTGCTTGCTGCCAACGGAATCAATGTTCGTATTTATGACGAGCTTATGCCGGTTCCGGCACTGAGCTTTGCAACCCGTTACTATAACTGCAATGCAGGTATCATGGTTACCGCATCCCATAACCCGGCTCAGTACAACGGCTACAAGGCTTACGGACCGGACGGCTGCCAGATGACCGATGATGCAGCTGCAGTTGTATACGATTCTATTCAGAAAACAGACGTACTGACAGGGGCAAAATACATGTCCTTCGCAGAAGGCGTAGAGAAGGGTCTGATCAAGTTCGTTGGTGATGACTGCAAGAATGCTCTGTATGAAGCAATTGAAGCACGTCAGGTAAGACCGGGCCTGTGCAAAACCGCAGGACTGAAACTGGTTTACTCTCCGCTGAACGGAACCGGACTGGTACCGGTTACCCGTATTCTGAAGGATATCGGTATCACTGATGTTACCATTGTTAAAGAGCAGGAATATCCGAACGGTTACTTTACAACCTGTTCCTATCCGAACCCGGAGATCTTCGCAGCTCTGGAAAAAGGTCTGGAACTGGCAAAAGAAGTTGGTGCAGATCTGATGCTGGCTACCGACCCGGATGCTGACCGTGTTGGTATCGCAATGAAATGCCCGGATGGCTCCTATGAGCTGGTTTCCGGTAATGAGATGGGTGTTCTTCTTCTGGATTACATCTGTGCAGGCCGCATTGAGAAAGGCACGATGCCGGAGAATGCCGTTGCTGTTAAATCCATCGTTTCCACACCGCTTGCCGATCTGGTGGCTAAGAACTACGGTGTAGAGCTTCGTCATACTCTGACCGGATTCAAGTGGATCGGCGATCAGATCGCACAGCTGGAGGCTGCCGGCGAAGTTGACCGTTTCATCTTCGGATTCGAGGAGAGCTACGGATATCTGGCAGGACCGTATGTACGTGATAAGGATGCCGTTATCGGATCCATGCTGATCTGTGAGATGGCTGCATATTACAGAAGCATCGGTTCCTCCATTAAGCAGCGTCTGGAGGAGATCTACGCACAGTACGGACGCTTCCTGAACCAGGTTGACAGCTTCGAGTTCCCGGGACTGACCGGAATGGACAAGATGGCAGGCATCATGGAAGAACTGCGTAAGAATCCGCCGAAGGAGATCGCAGGAAGAGCCGTTGTATCCGCAACCGATTATCAGAAGCCGGAAGAGACTGGTCTGCCGAAAGCGAATGTTCTGATCTACGGTCTGGAGACCGGCGATACCGTTGTTGTTCGTCCGTCCGGAACCGAGCCGAAGATCAAGACCTACTTCACAACCAAGGGTAAAGATCTGGCAGAGGCACAGGCAGCAAAAGATGAGCTGGCTGCAGCACTGAAGCCGCTGTTCTCTTAATTTATTAAGCAAAACAAAATAAATGGATAGAAAAAGGATCCCGCCGGATGGCGGGGTCTTTTTTACGTAAGTATCCTTTGGCTCATGTCATGCTGGATTATGGTCGGCAGTTGCTGCAGGGTTTATATCCTTTGCCGGTGATGGAATCTCTGCTTTCCGTGGTGTAGACTCTGTTTCCGGGATTCATGCGGTTGACAGACGGGCAGTGTTCCCGATGGAAGACTTTGCTGTTGGGGTTCAGAACATACGTACCGGAGGTCTGATTATTGTCAGTATCAGTAGAAGGTGCAGGCTGCGGTTCATTTACGGCAGGGTCTTCAACCTGCGGTTCCGGAACAGGAACCTCGATCGGATCTGCAAAACCGGCACCGAATGCATACCAGGCGATGCCCTCTGCTTTCCATCCGACAGTGGACAGATGATCGTTTTCAGCCTTGCTTGTTGTAAAATTGTGGGATCCTGCCACAGCATTCGGATTGTACTGACGATACACGGCAATTGATTTTGAATCATCGGAGTACCAGCCGATGCCTTCGTCACTCCAGCCTACAGCAACCAGATTGGCTCTTTCAGCTGGATTTGTAGTATAGTGATGGTCTCCGGCATTCGGGTTATACAGACGGTAAACCGGTGCAGAAGAGAGTTTTGGGGCAACCCAGCCTACACCTTCCTCTTTCCAGCCCAGTCTGTACAGATGAATGCGTTCTACGCTGCTGGCTGTGTAAAAATGTTCACCTGTATTGGGATTATACAGACGATACATATCGACGGTATCAGCAGCGTGAACAGGAGCGGCAGATAAAAGCGATCCTCCGAGAATCAGAGAAAAAGCCAGTACTGTCTGCAATGCCAGTTGTTTGATTCGTTTCAGTTTCATAATTTCTCTCCCTTGTTACATATAAGATACTGTAAGCATAGCATGTTTCTTCGGTACAGGAAATATTTGTTCGTCTATGAATTGGATTTCATAGATGGAATATTCTGAAAATAAATAATGTCAAAATAAATTATCAAAAACTATTGACATATGCTGCAAAGTGTCGTAACATACAATCAAGGAATCAAACAAGCAGGAAACAATCTTTTATACAAGAAGACAAGATCAGTATCATAGGATTTTTGAAACATAAGGTTTTATCTATTGATCAACAAGCAGGATCGACATAACGATCAGAAGACAAAGATTACATTCCGCAGTTGATTTCTTAAATATCCAATTACTTGGAGGAAGGTCCCATGGAGAATTAATTTTATTATTATTATGTTATTACCGATTGATATATAAAAGTAATCATACGAAGAGCTCCGTTAAGATTTTTATATATGAACTCAGCTAACTCATAAAAAATTACTTGCAGGAGTGCAATGAGACTGTCGGATGAATAAACAATAATAACAGGACGAATTCAAAAAGGAGATCTGAAAAAGGTAAGAACCTTCAAAAAACTGAATAAGATGAAAGAGAGGTTATACAGTGAAACTTCTGGATATTCATTAACAGGGCTATTCGATGAGCAAAAAGAAATCGAATAGCCCTTTATTTTTTTGCTTTTTTTTCGAGGTTTCATGTATAATCGGAAACAGCTGACGGCTTCCGGATCTACAGGAGGAACGAAGCTGCAAAACGATTATTGAATGAGAGGAATGGAAGGATATGGCGACTGCTGTACAGGGAGATTTTGATTATCTGGAGGCGCAGGGAGTCGACCCGGCTTTGATCCGGGCGGCAAAGGAATTTCGGGAGAATACCCCGGTGGATGAATCGGTACGGGAGAGAGTGCTTCGCCCGGTTATGCCCTTTTACGGACGGGATGTGCTGGAGATGGCGATGGCAGCGATCCTGGAGGGTAGCAATCTGCTGCTGGCAGGACCGAAGGCTACCGGCAAAAATGTGCTGGCGGAGAATCTGGCCTGGATCTTCGGACGTCCGACCTACGGCGTTTCTTTTCATGTGAATACCAGCAGTGCGGAATTGATCGGTACTGATACCTTTCGGAACAATGAGGTACAGCTTCGGAAAGGCAGTATCAGCCGTTGTGCGGAATATGGCGGCTTCTGTGTACTGGATGAGATCAATATGGCCAAAAACGATGCGGTCTCGGTTCTGCATGCGACACTGGACTTCCGACGCAGCATCGATATTCCTGGATATGACAAGATCCAGCTGCATCCGGCGGCACGTTTCATCGGTACGATGAACTATGGCTATGCAGGAACCAGAGACTTAAATGAAGCACTGGTATCCCGCTTCCTGGTGATCGATATGCCGCCGCAGACCGAAGACTCCCTGGACTTCATTATCAGGACCAGATATCCGGAGATCTCCGTACAGGCAGCGGAACAGCTGGCCGGTCTGTTCCTGGATCTGCAGCTGAAAGCGGAGCATGGGGAGATCTCTACAAAGAGTCTGGATCTTCGTGGTATTCTTGGCGCACTGGGAACGATCCGTCAGGGTATCCTTCCCTGGAAAGCACTGCAGATGGGTGTCGTTAATAAATGCTTCGATATTCTGGAGAAGGAGATCGTGCAGGATGTGGTATCAACCAGAATTCCGGAGGACTGGACCAGAGAGGATGTATTCTAAGTGAGCAGGAGAACCCGGGAACTAAGAAAACTGGAAAAAATGATCAGCAAAGATCCGTTGTTTCCGGAGCCGGACATGCAGGGGACACGGATGGTGCAGGATCGGAAGGCATCTGCAGCAGAGGGAGTCAGGAGACAGGAAAAACGGGAATCGGACGGTGCGGTGCGGCAAATCTCCGGGCAGGAAAAGTCTGGAAAGGAAATGCCTGGACAGGAAATCTCTGCACAGGAGAATCAGGCAGAGAGCATTGGAGGAAGCGACAGCTTCCGGGCATCTCTGCAGGCGGACTTTGAGAGCAGAGGTGCGTCTGCGGATGTTCTGGATGTTTCGGAATTCGAGCTGGAGATGCGTATCAGGAACCTGATCTGGACAATTACCGGCGATTATTCGCTGCAGGTGAAGCCGGATCTCAGCAGCTATCAGAAATCACCGAATATCACCGTCTATGATGGAATCAAGCAGGGCGGTCTTGCACGCTATTTTGATCAGGATGCGATCGCCATGTATCTGCTGAAGAAGATCTACCGGCATGCGGATCAGACGGCACTGCTGGATTCGGCGCAGCTGTGCATCGAAGAAGCAATCGGACAGCGGCTGGATGCGGAGCGTGCCGGGATCCGTACGCTGCGGCGGAAGGCACTGGATGACGCACTGGAGAGAGATTTCGGTAAGATGACTGCCTATCCGCTGGGACGATTGAAGGCTGCACTGTTCCGGGAAAAACTGGACGGAAGTCCCTGTATCCAGCCGCAGATCGCTGTATGGATGGAACGTCTTCATGAGCTGCAGCATGCGGAAGAGACAATGGAGATCATCCGTGCCATCGACGAGGTATACAACGGAGTTGTGGATCCGGCTTTTGTACGGAAGTACGGAACGCTGGAGGAAGTACTGGCGGTCACGCCGGAGGAACTGCTGGAATTTTCCTGGAAGGATTTTCTGGATGAAGAAGCGGCGGAAAGCTCCATGGAATATGTGCTGGAAAAGATGACAGAGGCCATGAGCCAGCTGGATCAGATGCCGGAAGAGCAGAAGCAGACGGAAGAAGAGAAGGAGCCGCCGGATAGCGGAAATGAGAAGAAAAAGCTGGTTCTTGTGGATGAAAAGGCGTTGGAGCAGGCGTACAGCTACGTAGAACGCAACTTTGGGCGCACCTATCTGACACCGCTGGAAGAAAAAAGAATCAATCATATGATGTGCCGGGGAATCCATGCGGACTGCAGTATTTATATTACGGACGGCATTCTCAAAAACCCCGTGCTTCGGAATTATCAGTATGCACTTGCCGAAAAGCAGAGAACCAAGACCATCGATTTCTATAAGCAGAATTATACGATCGTGCGGCACCAGATCCGCAGCCTGGCGGATATGCTCAGAAAAGCACTGGTAGTGCAGGAAGAGGAAGAGTACATCCGTTCCGATTACGGGCAGATCGTGCCGTCCGCACTCTGGAATGTGGGACGTACGGAAAATGCACAGCTGTTTACGAGGAAGCTGCAGAACGATGCCAGATCCTTTGCGGTTGATCTGCTGATCGATGCCAGCGGTTCCCAGAGAAAACGGCAGATGCCGGTGGCGCTGCAGGCATACATTATTGCAGAAGCCATGTCGGAGCTGCAGATCCCCTGCCGGGTCATGAGCTTCTGTACGTTTTGGAATTATACGGTGCTGCAGCGTTTTCGGGAATACGAGGACGGCAGACAGGCCAATCAGAATATTTTCGATTTTACTACAAATTCCAACAACCGGGACGGCCTGGCGATTCGGACGATCGGCAGGACGCTGCTGCAGAGAGAAGAGGACAGCAAGGTCCTGATCGTTCTCAGTGACGGAAAACCCAATGATGTCATGATCAACCGGCCGAATGTACGTCATCCGGAGCCGTATCTGGGCCGCAGAGCCGTTTTGGACGCCGGAGGGGAAGTGCGATACCTCCGACAGAATAATGTGGCTGTATTGGGCGTTTTTGTGGGCGAGGAGTCGGAACTGGATGCGGAGAGACGGATCTTCGGAAAGGATTTTGCCTACATCCGGTCCATTGAGCATTTTTCCGACAGGGTCGGACGCTATCTGATGAAGCAGATCGAAGATCGATAAAAAGAGAAAAATGTCAGCCTCCGTTCGGAAGCTGACATTTTTTCTTTTCATATTTTATTTATTTACGATAGTCTGTTTCAGGCGGTCTTCCTCGCTGGCACAGTCAAAGGTAACATAGGGAGGATTTTCTCCGCGTTCCTTTGCGGGAAGATATCTCTTCCAGAAATCATCATACAAGGCAAAGATCTCTTTATGTTTAGCCAGGATGAAGAACAGGGTAATGGCTACATAGGCTGCGGAAATGATGTCAGTGAATGCCCACAGAACATCAGCCTTGATGTTGTAGAACAGGACACACGGAATCATATAGTAGATCATGTAGACCGGCATCATTTTCCGGTTGCGTTCCGTATCGCCGAAGGCATAGTTTACGGATTTTTCGCAGGTGTAGTACATACCGATGATCGTTGTCCAGGCAAATACGGTAATGGCGATCGCTGTCAGCTGTCCGCCGATGGTTCCGTATGCTTTGGTGAAAGCAAAGGTTGTCAGTGCACCGGAGGTTGCATCCGATTCCAGATAGGAACCGGTGAAGATGATCGTAAAAGCTGTGATGGAGCAGACGATCATCGTATCGATGAAAACTTCACCCCATCCCCAGAGAGACTGGCGGACCGGATGATCGGTCTTTGCACTGGCATGTGCGATCATTCCGTAACCGGTACCGGCATCGTTGCTGTACATACCGCGGGCAACACCGTACTGAATGGCATCACGCACGGTGGCGCCTGCAAAGCCGCCTGCTGCGGCAACAGGTGAAAAAGCACTCTTGAAGATGAGAGCAACAACTGCCGGAATATGTGTGAAGTTCAGAACGATAACACCCAGACCCATCAGAATATACAGGCAGGCCATGATCGGTACTGCTTTGGACATAACGGAGGAGATTCTTCGAAGTCCTCCCCAGATCGTAACAAAGCAGGTGATTCCAAGCAGTACAACAGAGACGATGCTGGGAATACCGAAGGCCTGATTCAGGGAGCTTGTTACGGCTTCGGTCTGTACACAGCAGGTCCAGGGTCCGAAGATGAAGCAGAAGCCGGCGAGAACAACGGCGCCCTTCTTCCATCCGAAGGCGTTTTTCATAACGAAGGAACGGTCGCAGACATATTCGTCCATGGATTTCTGATAATGTTCACGGTAACGCTGGCCGATGATGATCTCACAGGCTTTTGTGGACATGCCGAAGAAGGCAGAGAGCCACATCCAGACCAGGGCACCCGGTCCGCCGGATACGATCGCGGTGGCTACACCGGAGATATTTCCGGTACCTATGGTATTGGCAAGGGCCGTACAGGCAGCCTGAAAACCGGTGATGGTTCCTTCTCCTTCGCCGTGATCGAACATCTTGGCGTAGGTGTTTTTGAAATTGAAGCGGATCATTCGCTGGTAGCGGAATGCAAAGCGCAGGGAGAGCAGAATACCGGTTCCTACTACAATGACGGTCATTGCATTTCCCCAGAGCAGATCATCCAGCCAGTAAAGAAAATTTGCTAATTGCTGCATGTTTTTTCCTTTCTTGATAAATTGGTTATCTCAGTCGAGAAGACTCCCACTTCTGCAAGTGGTGAGTAATTACAAGATCATCTCAGTGGGAGTCCAATCTCCGACTGAGATAAAAGCTCCGCAGGGAAGCTTGCGTCTAGTACATCTGCATAGGATGAGCACTTCCCGAATGTAAATCTATATCCGCACCTGCGATACAGTTGAACTCACAGTTTCGGCAGTATTTGATGATCTTCTGCGGATGGTCGCATACCTCCGGCATCATGCCTTCGGCCGCGGTCTCTTCATTGTGCAGCATCATTTTGTTGCAGGATGCACGGTAAAAATTCCCCTCTCTTCCCGGCAGATGTGCGATACCGGTTTCTTCCGGCGTATAGATGACCTGATCAAAGGCATGCATCGGACATTTGGTGATGCACGGCTTTGCACAGCCGGCACAGGGATCGTAGTCGATCGGTCCGGTTGCAGGGAGCGGAAGACTGATCGTCATGGCACGCAGACGTATACGCGGTCCGAATTCCGGAGATACCAGCAGATTGTTATAGCCGATACAGCCGAGTCCTGCCTGGATCGCTGCTTCCTTCAGGTAAACGCCTCCCCTTTCCACATGGTAGCGTTTGGAATAGAGATGAACATCCGGATAGCGTTCTTTTACATAGGCACGAAGACCTTTGGAGATAGCAAGCAGTTTCTTATTTCCGGGGGGATCGATCTCTCCGCACCACCAGTCCAGACGGGGCTCGTCCTTCGGATGGGCAACGGCAAATACAAGAACGGATTCGGCATCTTCCTCCCAGAAGACCTGTCCGTGCGGAAGACCGGTGGTGATCTCATCCGCAAAATGGTCACGTGTGTGGTCTTTCATATTTGGAAAAAGCTGTTCGGAGGGACTGTTCCGAAGGGAGGCAACACTTGCAGTACCGACAAGATCGGCACCCAGTTCCCTCAGCTTCTGCAGAAGATCGTCCCGCACAGCGGTTAATTCTTCAATTGTCATGAAAAAGTTCTCCTTTAATTTGTCAGACTCCGTTTTCAGTCGGCGTTAAAAGCCCGGCGGAGGTTCATCCCGGTCGGAGAGTCAACTGCCTGCAGAAGATGGAATCTCCGATTGAGCGGAACCTATATAGTCTACCGTATTGGTAGGAGAAAAACAATAGGCCGGGGTACGATTCCGTCTGGAACGTACCCCGGTCTGTGATGTAAATTTGTTTTTTTGAACCTTTGAAAAAAGGGAATGCTTTTTCAAGGTGGATCAATGGAAGTGGATCAGATACAAGGCTGCCTCAACGAAAATATCAGGTTCGGCGAAGCAGCTGAATATAGATCCGGATGTATCTGCAGATGAACGCAGAGCAGAAAAATCAGCGTGTCGTCGGACCTTCTTTCATATCGGACTTCAGATCGTACAGATCCAGATATGGATTGATGCATCTCTCGTAGAGCCCGTCCACGGTTTCAAATCCACGAAACGTGAAGGTTTTGGAACGGGAAAAGAAAGAATCCTTGTACAGCAAAACATTTCTTTTGAATTCTACGGACTGCTTTGCGTTTTTGCCAAGGAAAGGATCTCCGGAGGGAGTGATCAGGTTGTTCAGATCAACGGACAATGTTCCATCCTGGATCCAGCGGACATTGGAAAATGCCGCATAGCTGTAGTAGGTGATCGGCTCGTTCCAGTTTTCATTTTCAAAGTGAACCTTGTATACGAGAACGATCATGTTGACGTTTCTGTTTCCCGCAAGCTGCAGATCCTCGGCACTGCCGTCGAGCTCGTTCTGCGTCAGCAGATAACTGCCCAGGTATGCGACAGCCGGTTTGCTCTGGCTGACACTCCTGGCGGCTGCAGACTGGATATAATCCTCGGCCGACTTCTGCATTTTCTGAAACATATCGTCCGGAAGCTGGTCCATGGAAGTCAGATAGGAGACAAGACCATTTACCGTATATGTTCGCTCCAGAGTAGAAGGAAGTTTTCCGAAATCACGGATCAGGGCATCCGATGGGTCTTTGCCGTTTTTGTCCGTGATCCGAATGGTGATCTTATCACCATTGGCCAGATGATCCTCCTTATCCGGCGTATAGAGCAGAGGGCCGAATTCCTTATCCGTGGAACGGACAACGATATTGACTTTACCGTAAGGAGAAGTTCCCTCATAGGAAACGGAAATATTGCCGAAGGGATCAAACAGGTCTGCCTGAGGCAGATCGGTGACTGTGAAATCGATATTTTCAAAACGAAGATCACAGTGATAATCCTTTGCTGCTTTTTCCGTATCGATTTCCCAGATATAGGTAATACGGTCATCAATGGACAGATCGGAAGTTTTGTTCAGCGAACCGTGGATGCATTCCCGCAGCATGGCTTCGGCGGCATTGGCATATTCACCGGTTTTGGTATTGGCCGGATTCTGCCGGTATTTGATGATGCCTTTGTACTGTTCGATAAAAGCTTCTTCGTCAAAGACCGCCTTTGCGGTTCCCAGGGAATTGTATCCTTCGGTGGTGATCGTCAGGTAGCTGTTCAGATTTACCATGGTTTTTCTGGTAAGACAGTAGATGGAAAAACTTCCTACGCAGATCAGGATAACAGCGGCCCAGATCACAACCAGCTTCAGGTCCCGTTTCAGCTCTTTTTCTTCTCTCTCCCGGTATTCCATCCGGATCGCTGCGGTATCGCTGTGAGACGGCGGTGGACCGTCCGGATCATCTGTCAGGCGGTCATCCCGTTCATCAGGACTATCCGAGGCATCTTTACGGTTCTTCTTCTGAGCCTGATCAAAAAAATACGGATGTGTATGTTCGGATTTTTTGCTTCTTCTGAAGGAATACGGCCTGGTATTTCCCTTTTCCTGCTCGGGATCCGATTTGTTCGTATTCGTGCCTGCGGCATGCGGAATGATATCTTCCTCTGATTCGATATGATAGTTGATCTCGGGAATCTCCGCATCTGCATGCTCTCCGGTCAGATCGGTAGATCCGGAGCTTTTTTTATTCGCTTTAGAAGAATGGGCATCAGCAGGATGCGTGCCGTCCGCAGATGCCTTAAAGTCGTCTGAAGGAGCGGGCGAATCATTTGCAGGCATCGGAGAGGCGTTTGCAGAAGCCGGCGAATCGTCTGCAGGGGGCTGCGGATCCGAAACATTCGGAGTGAGATCTGCGTCTGCACGTTTGCGGTGCTTATGGAATTTCGGAGAATCCGGTACTTCAAAGTTTTCCGGCAGTTCATGCAGCGGCTGCCGGTTATCCGCTTTTTCAGGTGCATTGGCCGGCTGGGAAACGGCAGTCTCCGGTTCGGATGCCGCAACTGGCTGAGAGACAGCAGTATCCTGTTTCAAATGATCCGCAGCAGCCGGAGCTGTTCTGCGATCCTTTCTGGATGGCCGTTTGGGGGCGGCAGAAGCCGGTTCGGCTGCCGGAGATGTTTTATGTTCTTCGTTCATGCAAAATTCTCCTTATGAGGGATTCGCGTTTTACTGTTTCCGGGTTCTCCGGGCAATGATGCTGTCAAGAATACGTGCGGCTGTTTCTTCTTTGGAGAGAAGCGGCAGTTCTTCGATACCTTCACGGCTGATCATTGTCACGATATTTGTATCGGTGCCAAAGCCGGCTCCCGCATTGCGGAGACTGTTGGCAACGATCATATCCACGTTTTTGGATTCCAGTTTCTTTGTGGAGTTTGCCAGAAGATCGGTGGTCTCCATGGAAAAACCGCAGAGGAACTGTCCGTCCGTGCGATGGGCGCCCAGCCATTTCAGAATGTCGGTGGTACGCTCCAGGGAAATGGAGGAGTCACCGTCTTTTTTCTTGATTTTTTCGGAAGCAACGTCTGCAGGGCGATAGTCGGCTACAGCAGCAGCTTTAATGATAATATCCTGTTCGGCAGCACGTGTGCTGACTTCCCGGAACATATCGGCGGCGCTGGTGATATCTACCGTATGTACAAACGGCAGGCGTTTCTGGGCGGTCGGACCGCTTACCAGTGTTACCTCAGCACCGCGGCAGGCAGCGACCCGTGCCAGTGCATAGCCCATCTTTCCGGTGGAATGATTGGTGATGTAACGGACCGGATCGATGGCTTCGCAGGTCGGACCGGCGGTAACCAGGACTTTCAGACCTGTCATATCCTTTGGGTAGGCCAGTTCCTGTTCCACGCAGGCAACCAGTTCTTCCGGCTCCGGCATCTTGCCGGCACCGGTATCCCCGCAGGCCAGATAGCCGCAGGCAGGATCGATGATGTTCCATCCATAGGAACGGAGCTTCTGCAGATTGTCCTGTGTAACAGGGTTCTCCAGCATGGCAGTGTTCATGGCCGGTGAGGCCATCTTCGGACAGCGGCATGCCAGAACGGTGGTGGTCAGCATGTCATCGGCGATTCCGTTGGCCAGCTTGGCAAGAACATTGGCGGTTGCCGGTGCGATCAGAACCAGGTCGGCCATCTGTGCAAGGGAGATATGCTCTGTCTTGAATTCAAAGTTGCGGTCGAAGGTATCGATGCAGGCTTTGTTGCCGGTCAGTGTCTCAAAGGTCAGCGGTGCGATGAACTGTGTGGCATTCTGCGTCATCAATACATGCACATCATAGCCTTTTTTCTTCAGTGAACTGGCGATATATGCGGATTTGTAAGCGGCAATTCCTCCGGTTATTCCGAGAAGAACGACTTTTTGTCCCTGTTTATTCATATGTGATATCCTCATAGATAAATGAAAGCGCGAATCTTGAAGCGGATCCGCGAGTGAGTTCAGCAGCTGCAAAGCAGTGTTTCACTGCCTGCTGTTATCTATTTTATCAAAAGCAGAGGGGGAGTCAATATATCGGGATCGTTCAGCCGGTGATTTGCCGGTCTTCAAAAACGGAATATGCATTTCAGCTCAATATGTATGGAAGGGGGCTGTACCGGCAGAAGCAGGATTTACAATTTCATATCGCTGATGTAAGATGAACGGGATAAGCCTTGGATAATGAGGAAGAAAGGTTCAAAGACAGAAGTTATGTTTATTGCAATCGATGTCGGAAACACACATATTGTATTTGGTGCGATGGAAGAGGATCGTATCCTGTTCAGCAGCCGTGTAACGACAGACAGAAGAAAAACATCAGATGAGTATGCGGGTGTTTTCCGTAATCTGATCCACATGCATCATATGTCCACCAGAGACATTGAGGGCGGAATCATCTCATCGGTAGTTCCGTCGCTGCGGGAGATCCTGAAGGAAGCGGTATATGAGATTTCAGGCGCAGAATGCATGGTCGTAGGTCCCGGTGTGAAAAACGGGCTGAAGCTTTGTGTGGATGCACCGGCGCAGGTCGGCGCAGACCGTGTGACGGATGCGGTGGGAGCAGTGTCTGAATATCCGCTTCCGATTCTGATCATAGACATGGGAACGGCAACGACATTTTCCGTTGTCAATGAGAAGAAGGAATTTCTCGGTGGTCTGATCATGCCGGGAGTGATGGTCAGTCTGGATGCGCTGGTCAGCGGAACCAGCCAGCTGCCGCAGATCAGTCTGGCAGAGAAGCCCACACGGGTGATCGGAAAAAATACGATCGAATGTATGCGGCACGGCGCCCAGTACGGCAACGCGGCGATGATCGACGGTGTGATCGACAGGGTGACGGAGGAACTGGGAAAACGGCCGACGGTCGTTGCCACCGGAGGAAATTCCCGTTATATCATTCCTTACTGCCGGCAGGAGATCATCGTAGATCGGGATCTGCTGGTCAAGGGGCTGCGGAAGATCTATTTTATGAATCGAAAAAATAAATGACATAGAGTTGAAATGTATGCGAAATGATTTCACTTGCAGCTATTTTCTGGAAAAATATAAATATTATTCCTGTATACTTGCGTTTGCTGCTCATTATCACTTATTATTAGTCAGATCATAAAATAGTAGTTCCATAGGAATCCATTATTGATAAAGAGGATGAGTAACATATTCAAATATTAACGCGCTGCAGAAAAGAAAAAAGCTGCCGCCGGACATTGATCGATGTAGATCAAATGTCCGGCGGCAGCTTTTTCTTTTATCTGTTCGCGGAATCAGCGATTATAGCTTCTTTCGAAGATCACTCCTCGATCATTGCATGCCATTCCTGAAGGGAATGCAGCTCCTGCTGATCGGAGTTGATAACCTTGATGCCTTCGGCAGCGGCTCTTGCTGCTGCGATGGTGGTGATATACGGAATGCCGTATTTGATTGCGTTCTTTCTCAGGTAACTGTCATCGTTGATGGACTCTTTGCCTACCGGAGAGTTAACGATCAGATCGATCTTGCCGTTGGTCATCAGGTCGAGGATGTTCGGACGTCCCTCGTAAAGCTTCTTAACCTTCTCGGCCGGGATGCCTGCTGCGTTAATGGTATCGCAGGTCTTGCCGGTGGAAAGAATCTTGAAGCCGTCCTCATGGAAGTATTTTGCAATCTCGGCAACTTCCTGACGGTCTTTGCTGTTTACGGAGATCAGAACGGTTCCCTTTGTCGGCAGGATGGATTTTGCAGCTTCCTGTGCTTTGTAGAAAGCACCGCCGCTTCTTCTTGCCATACCAAGAACCTCACCGGTGGAACGCATTTCCGGTCCAAGTACCGGGTCAACTTCCTGGAACATATTGAACGGGAATACAGCCTCTTTTACACCGTAGTACGGGATCTTTCTCTCACCCAGACCCTCCAGCGGGGATTTGCGTCCGGTAAGCTCTGCGGTAACGATATCGGTTGCCAGCGGAACCATCTTGATGCCGCAGACTTTGGATACCAGCGGAACGGTACGGGATGCACGCGGGTTCGCTTCGATTACATAAACCTTGCCGTCCTCGATCGCATACTGGATGTTCATCAGACCGACAACATGCATCTCCTCGGCGATTCTTCTGGTGTACTCTTTGATAGTTGCCAGATTGTCTGCCGGGATGTGCTTGGACGGAAGGATACAAGCGGAGTCACCGGAGTGGATTCCGGCAAGCTCGATATGCTCCATAACAGCCGGAACATATGCATGTGTACCGTCACAGATCGCATCAGCCTCACACTCCATAGCATGATTCAGGAAACGGTCGATCAGGATCGGACGATCCGGAGTTACGCCGATGGCTGCTTTCATGTAGGCAACGAGATCTTCGTCTTCGTATACAACTTCCATTCCGCGGCCGCCGAGTACGAAGGACGGACGAACCATAACCGGATAGCCGATCTTGTGAGCAGCTTCCAGAGCTTCCTCAACGGTGGAGGCCATTCCTGCTTCCGGCATCGGGATCTCCAGTTTGTCCATCATCTCACGGAACAGATCACGGTCCTCAGCCAGAGCAATAACCTCCGGTGTGGTTCCCAGGATCTTAACACCGTTCTCTTTCAGTGCAGCTGCCAGGTTCAGCGGAGTCTGACCGCCGAACTGTGCGATTACGCCGACCGGATTCTCTTTCTTGTAGATGCTCAGAACATCTTCCAGAGTCAGCGGCTCGAAATACAGTTTATCGGAGGTATCATAGTCAGTAGATACGGTCTCCGGGTTGCAGTTAACGATAATGGTCTCGAATCCGAGTTTTTTCAGAGACATTGCAGCATGTACGCAGCAGTAGTCGAACTCAATACCCTGACCGATACGGTTCGGACCGCCGCCGAGGATCATAACCTTCGGCTTGCCGCCTTCTGTAATCGGATTGTTGTCCGGTGCATTGTATGTGGAGTAGTAGTAAGCACTGTCTTCGGTGCCGCTTACATGAACGGCATCCCAGGTCTCCTCACAGCCAAGCTCGATTCTCTTTGCACGGATATCATCCTCGGAGATTTCAAGAACCTCACTCAGATATTTATCGGAGAATCCGTCTTTCTTCGCCTGGATCAGAGCTGCATCAGACGGCATGGAGCCTTTGTTTGCCAGAAGAGCTTCCTCTTCGTCAACCAGCTCTTTCATCTGCTCGATGAAGTATTTTTTCACTTTGGTAAGCTCGAAGAGCTCATCAACGGTTGCACCTTTGCGCAGAGCCTCATACATCAGGAAGTGACGCTCACTGGATGCATCGCGCATCATCTGGATCAGCTCGTCTTTGCTCAGCTCATGGAAGTTCTTAACGAAGCCCAGACCGTAGCGATCCTTCTCAAGGGAACGGATGGCTTTCTGGAAAGCTTCCTTGTAGTTCTTGCCGATACTCATAACTTCGCCGACAGCACGCATCTGTGTACCAAGTTTGTCTTCTACGCCTTTGAATTTCTCAAATGCCCAGCGTGCAAACTTAACGACAACGTAGTCGCCGTCCGGCTGATATTTGTCAAGAGTTCCGTATTTGCCGCAGGGCAGATCAGCCAGTGTCAGGCCGGTTGCCAGTTTTGCGGAAACCAGAGCGATCGGGAAACCGGTTGCCTTGGATGCAAGTGCGGAAGAACGGGATGTTCTCGGGTTGATCTCGATAACGATGATACGTCCGCTTACCGGATCATGTGCAAACTGAACGTTTGTACCGCCGATAACGCCGATGTGCTCAACAATGCTGTATGCCTGTCTCTGCAGTTCTTTCTGCACATCTTCGGAAATGGTAAGCATCGGAGCTGTACAGAAGGAGTCACCGGTATGAACACCGACCGGATCCACGTTCTCGATGAAGCATACGGTGATCATGTTGTTGTCCTTATCACGAACAACTTCGAGCTCGAGCTCTTCCCAGCCGAGGATGGACTCCTCGATCAGGATCTGATGGATCAGGGATGCCTGCAGACCGCGGGCTCCGACAACCTTCAGCTCTTCTCTGTTGTATACGAAACCGCCGCCGGCACCGCCCATGGTGTAAGCCGGACGAACAACGACCGGATAACCGAGCTCATCAGCAATGGCAAGTGCCTCGTCAATGCTGTAGGCAACCTGACTGCGTGCCATTTCGATACCGAGCTTGTTCATGGTCTCTTTGAACTCGATACGGTCCTCACCACGCTCGATCGCGTCGATCTGGACACCGATAACTTTTACGTTGTATTTATCCAGAATACCCTTCTGGTACAGCTCGGAAGAAAGGTTCAGTCCGGACTGTCCTCCGAGGTTCGGAAGCAGTGCATCCGGTCTCTCTTTAGCGATGATCTCTTCAAGTCGCTCTGCATTCAGCGGCTCGATGTAGGTGATGTCAGCCATCTCCGGGTCAGTCATAATAGTAGCCGGGTTAGAGTTAACCAGAACGATCTCATAGCCGAGGCTGCGAAGCGCCTTACAAGCCTGAGTACCGGAATAGTCGAACTCGCATGCCTGACCGATAACGATCGGACCTGAGCCAATAATCAGAATTTTATGGATATCTGTTCTCTGCGGCATAGTTTCCTCCTATAAATATATACATAAATAAATACATATAGATGCCAGTAAAAAGTTTGAGTTTTACTTTTCCAAACAATTATAGACATTTTGATGGTAATTATCTACTACAAATTGCGTAAGCAGTGAAAAAAAATAGGATATGAAAGCAAGGGTTTTTCGTCAAAACGGATAAAAACGGATAGAAAGTAAATATGAATAGAATATATATACGGGTAAAAATATCCTTGCTGTAAATACGAGGGGCGGGGATAAAAGCGTGAAAACCGGAAAATATCTACTGATAATTAAGTAGAAAACGCAGAAAGCCGGGAAGCGGGGCTGGAAACGGGGTGGAGTATACGAAAAAATGAATAAAAATGCAAAGAAAACAATGTGCAAAATTTTATATCGGTAATAGATGGAATAATCAGCAGATCTATCGTAATATAAAAGGGTTAAGGCTTAAAAGTCGGAGAATGCTGCTGTAAGTATAATGTCAATAGGAAGAAAAATATTGTATAGGCAGTAACACGGTTGATGACTTTGAGTAGATCCGGAAAAGGAGATATACAGTTTTAAAATGAGTGGAGAAAAAGCAGAAG
>JAUNAK010000088.1 GCA_030527665.1 Eubacteriales bacterium | reverse complement strand
AACCGAGATCAAGATTCCGGAGAAGCTGACCATTCGTGAGCTTGCCGAGAAGATGAAAATGCAGCCGTCCGTTATCGTAAAAGACCTCTTTATGAAGGGGGAGATCTATACCGTTAACCAGGAGATCGACTTCGATAAAGCAGAAGAGATCGCAATGACCTATGAGATCATTGCCGAGGCAGAAGAGAAGATCGACGTTATCGCAGAGATGCTGAAAGAGGATGAGGAGGCAGAGGAAGATCTGGTATCCCGCCCGCCGGTTATCTGTGTTATGGGACACGTTGACCATGGTAAGACCTCCCTTCTGGATGCGATCCGTAATTCCCACGTCACCTCGAAAGAGGCAGGCGGTATTACACAGAACATCGGTGCATACGGTGTTGAGATCGACGGAAGAAAGATCACCTTCTTGGATACACCGGGACACGAGGCATTTACCGCTATGCGTCTGCGTGGTGCAAAATCCACCGATATTGCTGTACTGGTCGTAGCAGCAGACGACGGTGTTATGCCGCAGACCATCGAGGCGATCAACCATGCAAAAGCCGCAGAGGTTGAAGTTATTGTTGCAATCAACAAGATCGATAAGCCGGGTGCAAATCCGGATCGAGTAAAACAGGAGCTTACCGAGTACGGTCTGATCGCTACCGAGTGGGGCGGCAGCACCGAGATGGTAGAGGTTTCCGCAAAAGCCCAGACCGGTATCGATGATCTGCTGGAGACGATCCTTCTGACTGCCGATATCATGGAGCTGAAGGCAAATCCGAACCGTCTGGCAAGAGGTCTCGTACTGGAGGCGAAGCTAGATAAGGGTAAAGGTCCGGTTGCCAACCTGCTGGTACAGAAGGGTACCCTGCATGTGGGTGATTACATTGCCTGCGGTGCATGTTCCGGTAAGGTTCGTGCGATGACCGATGAAACAGGCAGACGTGTGAAGACCGCCGGTCCGTCTACTCCGGTAGAGGTACAGGGTCTGAACGGTGTACCGGATGCCGGTGAGACACTGGTTGCCATGAAGTCCGATAAGGAAGCAAAGGCATTTGCCGATACCTATGTAACCGAGCACAAGAACCAGCTGCTGGAGGAGACCAAGTCCAGAATGTCTCTGGATGCTCTGTTCAGCCAGATCCAGGATGGTTCCGTAAAAGAACTGGAACTGATCGTAAAGGCGGATGTACAGGGTTCGGTAGAGGCTGTCAAACAGTCACTGCTTAAGCTGTCCAACGAAGAAGTTATCGTTAAGATCATCCACGGCGGCGTAGGTGCGATCAACGAGTCCGATATTACACTGGCAGCGGCTTCCAATGCGATCATCATCGGCTTCAACGTACGTCCGGACGCAACGGCAAAAGCACTTGCCGATCAGGAAGGTGTCGATGTTCGTCTGTACAAAGTTATCTATCAGGCAATCGATGATATCGAGGCTGCCATGAAGGGTATGCTGGATCCGATCTTCGAGGAGAAGGTAATCGGTCATGCGGAAGTACGTCAGCTGTTCAAAGCATCCGGTGTCGGAACGATCGCCGGAAGTATGGTACTTGACGGTAAGGTCGAGCGTGGATGCAAAGTTCGTATCAGCCGTAACGATAAACAGATCTTCGAGGGCGATCTTGCCAGCCTGAAACGATTCAAGGATGACGTGAAGGAAGTAAAAGCCGGATACGAGTGCGGTCTTGTATTTGCAGGCTTCAGCGAACTTCAGGAAGGTGACAGGGTAGAGGCCTACGCAATGGTAGAGGTACCGCGTACATGAGAAAAAACAGTGTAAAAAATACAAGAATCAATGAAGCTGTGCGTGCGGAACTGAGCCGCATCATCAGCCGTGAGGTGAAGGATCCGCGTATCAGCATGATGACTACGGTAACAGCTGCAGTCGTTGCACCGGATCTGAAGACCTGCCGTGTCATGATCAGTGTACTGGGCAGTGAGGAAGAAAAGCAGGAGACGATGGCCGGACTGAAAAGCTCCGCAAAGTTTATCCGTCATGAGCTGGCGGTAAGTCTGAATCTCAGAAATACCCCGGAACTGCATTTTTACCTGGACGAGTCCATCGAGTACGGTGTCATGATGTCCAAAAAGATCGATGATGTCATGCAGGCAGAGCGTGAGAAAAAAGGCGATGCTGCAGAAGAAGCGGATGAGGAAAACGAGCAGGATGAAGAAGATTGATGAATTTCTCGCAGGTGTGCATAGAGCGGCAATCGCCGGTCATGTGCACCCGGACGGGGATTGTGTCGGATCGGTAATGGGCACATGGCTGTATCTCAGGGATAATTTCCCTGAGATACAGGCAGATGTGTATCTGGAGCAGCCTTCTTCCAAATTCGGATTTATCGAAGGCTTTGACAGGATCCATACCGAGGTCCGGGAGGATGATTATGATCTGCTGATCCTGCTGGATATCAGCAGCCGGGACCGGATCGGTGTTGCCGGAGAGCTGGTGGAAAAGGCAGGAAAAACACTTTGCTTTGATCACCACAAGACAAACACCGACAGCTATACCTGGAAGTTCAATATTCCGGAGGCAAGTTCGGCCAGCGAAGTGGTTTTTGATTTTATGGATCCGGAAAAGATCTCCGAAAAATGTGCGGAGGCCCTGTACATGGGAATGGCACATGATACGGGGATCTTTCAGTATTCCTGTACTTCTCCGAAAACCATGCGAAGTGCCGCATTGCTGATGGAGAAGGGAATTCCGTTTTCCAGGATCGTGGACAATACGTTTTATCAGAAGACCGAAGTGCAGAACCGGATACTCGGTGAAGTGCTTTCCAACATGCAGACCATGTTTGACGGAAAGCTGATCATCGGTATTGCGGCATATGAGAATCTGGAAAGACTGGGATGTTCTGCGGCGGATACGGACGGCATTGTAAGTCAGCTGAGAAATACAAAGGATGCGGAGGCAGCACTTTTCCTCTATGAAAAAGAGCCGGGCTGCTTTAAGGCCAGTCTTCGTTCCAAAGAATATGCGGATGTAAGCAAAGTGGCTTCAGACTTCGGCGGAGGCGGACATGTACGGGCTGCCGGCTGTACGGTAAACGGTACAGCGGAGGAAGTGCTGAAACGGCTGACAGAACGCATCGGACAGGAACTTTAATGATAAACGGAATTATTAATATACACAAAGAAAAGGGATTCACATCACACGATGTGGTTGCAAAGCTTCGCGGCATCCTGCGTCAGAAAAAGATCGGTCATACCGGCACGCTGGATCCGGATGCAACAGGTGTGCTGCCGGTATGTCTGGGAAAAGCGACCCGTGTATGTGAATTTCTGACTGATGAGACAAAAACATACGAAGCGGTGCTTCTTCTCGGAAAAACTACCGATACACAGGATACTTCCGGAACAACACTGGAAGAAAAGGTCGTGAACTGTACGGAAGAGGAGCTGCTGGAGGTGCTGAAGAGTTTTGAAGGGGTGCAGATGCAGGTGCCTCCCATGTATTCGGCATTAAAGGTCAACGGGAAAAAACTCTATGAGCTTGCCAGAGAAGGGAAGATCGTAGAGCGGAAAGCCAGACCGGTTCATTTCTACTCGATCACTATGCTTTCCTGTGCTTTGCCGGAAGCAAAGATACGGATCGTCTGTTCCAAGGGAACCTATATCCGCACACTCTGCAATGATATCGGAGAACGCCTGGGCTGCGGCGGATGCATGAAAGAACTGATTCGTACGAGAGTCGGGAACTGCCGGCTGGAAGATGCCTGGCATCTGGATGAGATCCGGGAACTGGCCGACAGGTGGAGAGAAGAAGAGGAAAGCCGGGATTTCCGAACACCGGTACCGGAGGAGCTGCTGACAGATGCAGGGATGCTGACACCGGTAGACCGGATCTTTTCCGATCTTCCGGAGTTGGTGCTGCCGCAGGCGGCCGATGCGCTTGCGCATAACGGAAACAGGATTCCCTGGAAACTGACGGGAGCAGCGGATGTTGAAGCAGAGGAAGTACGTGTGTACGATTCGCAGAAACGGTTTGTCGGTGTGTTCCGCAGAATGGAAAAGAACAGAGACTGGAAACCGGAAAAAATGTTTTATGATCCGGAGGCATGAAGTGGAATATATTAAAGATATACAGAACTGGCAGACAGCGGAGACCTGTGCTGTCACACTGGGAAAGTTTGACGGCGTACACCGCGGACATCGGAAGCTGATTGAACGAATTCACCGGCTTGCACGTCTTCATGGCTGGAAAACGGCGGTTTTTACTTTTGAGATCGCCCCGCAGGTATATATGAAGGAACGAATTCCCAGCCTGTTGATGACAAATACGGAACGTGCCGAATTTTTGAGAGATCTGGATACGGATATTCTGGTAGAGTGTCCGTTTACCGATGCAATCAAAAATATGGAAGCCGAGGATTTTGTAAGAGACATGCTGGTGGAACGGCTTCATGCGGCAGTTGTTGTTGCCGGAACCGATTTTCGATTCGGGAAAGATCGAAAAGGGAATGCCGCTTTTCTGAAGGAACTGGGAGCGAAGTATCATTTTCAGGTGGAGATCATTCCGAAGGAGACCGACGGAGAGAGAGAGATCAGCAGCACCTATATCCGGGAGGAACTTGTGGCCGGCCGCATGGAGAAAGTACAGGAGCTGCTTGGCTATCCCTATTATCTGGAAAGTACGATCGTGCATGGACGGCATCTGGGACACTCCCTTGGATTTCCGACGATCAATCAGGTGCCGGAACCGGAAAAGATTCTGCCGCCGAGAGGAGTATATGTATCCCGCACCTATGTGGGCGGCAAATACTACCAGGGTGTATCCAATATCGGTGTAAAGCCGACGGTAGACGGATCGGCAGTGGGAGTGGAGACCTACCTGTTTGACTGTTCCAGAGATCTGTACGGACAGAATGCACGTGTGGAGCTTCTGAGCTTCCGCCGTCCGGAGCAGAAATTCGCTTCGATCGAAGAACTGAAGCAGCAGATGGACAGAGATATTCAGGGCGCGGATCAGTATTTTGAAAAGCTCGAGTCCCTGCGGTCCGGAAAATGATTGGACGCGGGTGGAAAGACAGGTGTTTCAAAACTTTAGTATAGGAAAGTGACCGCATATATTGACTTTACGACTTCATAGTGCTAAAATGTCATAGTATTGTAACAGGATGCCTGCATACATCATGAGTATTGCGCAGGTAATACGGACGGATACAGGAAGGTGACAGACGATCATGAGTAAAGATATTCATACCCCGGCGGTAGATCAGCTTTTCCGGGCAATTCTTACACTTGAAACGGTGGAGGAATGCTATACTTTTTTTGAAGATGCATGTACGATCAACGAACTGTTATCTCTTTCGCAGAGATTTGAAGTAGCCAGAATGCTTCGTGATAATAAGACATATCTGGATATTTCCAAGAAAACAGGGGCTTCCACAGCCACCATCAGCCGCGTTAACCGTTCGCTTACATATGGAAGTGACGGATATGAGATGGTTCTGACCAGAATGGCAAAGAATGAAGAATAAGATATACGAAAAAAGCTGCAGTCTGATTGATGACTGCAGCTTTTTTGTATGTATGTTTTTATTACGTGAGGTCTGTATCGAAAAGAGATGCCTGTGCATCTGCCGGAGGGAACTGCACACGGCAGAATCGGAATTTACCGTTTCTTCCGGAAGCGGGAACTGCACACGGCAGAATCGGAATTTACCGTTTTCTTTCCGGAAACGGAATCTGGGCAAGGATCACACCGGTGAATACCAGTACGCAGCCCAGGAATTCCTTTGTGCTGAGAACATCCCCGAGGACCAGCCACCCGGCAAGTGCGGAAATGACAGATTCCAGACTCATCAGAAGAGCCGCCAGTGTTGGATTCAGGCCGCGCTGTCCGATGATCTGCAGGGTACAGGCCACACCTGCGGAGAGGATACCTGCATAGGCAATGGGACCTGCACAGCGGATGACCGCTTCGATGGTCGGTGTTTCGAAGAGCAGCATCGGAACGACAGACAGCAGACCTGCAAAAAGAAACTGGGTACAGGAAAGCTGTACGGCATTGGTGTTCGGAACAAAATGATCCACGGTCAGGATATGCATGGCATAGCTGACGGATGCCCCCAGGGTGATCAGGTCACCGATATTGATGCTGAAACCTTCCTTAATACACAGCAGATAGAAACCGATGATGGCGATCACAATGGCCAGCCAGATCAGAGGCGTGCATTTCTTATGAAGGAACAGACCAAAGACGGGAACCAGTACAATGTACAACGCAGTGACAAAACCGCTTTTTCCTGCGGTGGTATATACGATACCTACCTGCTGAAAACTTCCGCCAAGGAAAAGAATTAAACCGCAGGCAGCACCGCCGGTCAGCAGCTGCTTCCAGCGGGAGCCCGCATCTGCGGTAATATTCGGAATCGGGATACCCGTATAGTTTACACCAAGCGGGTCGATGCGGCCGGTGAAAAAGGCAACGGGGAACAGAACCAGGAAACCGAGCAGGAAACGGCAGGTGTTATAGGTGTAGGGACCTACGTACTGCATTCCCACATCCTGTGCCACGAAGGTGGTTCCCCACAGGAAGGCTGCGAGCAGCAGGAAGACGGAGTTCCTGATTTTCAGAGATCTGTCAGCGGTGTTTGTCATGGTGATACCTCTTGTATTCGTAAAAAAAATCGTGTACGATGATTAGTATGTCTGATCTAAGGTGAAGAGAATAACATGCGTATGTCCGGATAACGGTACAGCAATCGACATGCGTATGTATGATCTGAAAGCGGGATCGACATGCAGAATGTATGATAGCACGTAAAAAGTGTGAGTTCAATAATAAAGGAGCTGATCGGATGATTGCAATTATAGATTATGACGCAGGTAATATTAAGAGCGTTGAAAAGGCACTGCTTCTTTTGAGAGAAGAAGTGACGGTTACCAGAGATCCGGCAGTACTGTGGGCAGCGGATCGGGTCATCCTTCCGGGTGTCGGTCATTTTGGTGACTGTATGGAAAAACTGAACCAGTTTGGTCTGGTTTCCGTTATTCGTGAGATCGCTGCTTCCGGCAAACCGTTTCTGGGGATCTGCCTGGGCCTGCAGCTTCTGTTTGAGAGAAGTGATGAGGCCCCGGGCGTGGAAGGCCTCGGAATTCTGAAGGGGGAAGTTGTACGGATTCCGGAAAGAGACGGATTGAAGATTCCGCATATGGGATGGAATTCGCTGCATCTTTCCGGAGACGGCCGCCTGTTCAATGGAATTTCGGAGGGGGCTTATGTGTATTTTGTGCATTCCTTCTATTTAAAAGCGGAAGATCCTGCAATCGTCAAAGCGACAGCGGAGTACGGTGTGACGATCCATGCGTCGGTAGAAAAAGGAAATATCTTTGCAGCACAGTTCCATCCGGAGAAGAGTTCGGATATCGGACTGAAGATCCTGAAGAATTTTGCATCGATCTGACAGGAGAGGAGAATATAGAGTATGTTTACAAAAAGAATTATCCCCTGCCTGGATGTAAAAGGCGGACGAGTGGTAAAAGGCGTGAACTTTGTGAATCTTCGTGATGCAGGTGATCCGGTGGAGGTTGCAAAGGCGTATGACAAGGAAGGGGCGGATGAGGTCGTTTTTCTGGATATCACGGCATCCAGTGATCAGCGGGCTACGGTCGTGGACATGGTCCGCAAGGTTGCCGAAAATGTATTTATTCCGTTTACTGTCGGCGGCGGTATCCGTACGGTCGATGATTTTAAGCTGCTTCTGCGGGAAGGGGCCGATAAGATCTCCATCAATTCCGCAGCTATCGACAACCCGCAGCTGATCAGCGATGCTGCCATGAAGTTCGGCAGTCAATGCGTTGTTGTTGCAATTGATGCAAAAAGAAGAAAAGCAGAAGACGGTTCTCTTCTGGACGGCTGGACGATCTATAAGCATGGCGGACGTCTGGATATGGGAATCGATGCTGTGGAATGGGCGGTCGAAGCTGAAAAGCGCGGGGCCGGTGAGATCCTTCTGACCAGCATGGACTGTGACGGCACAAAAGCCGGCTATGATCTGGAACTGACAAGAGCAATTTCCGATGCGGTAGGAATTCCGGTCATCGCTTCCGGAGGAGCCGGAACCATGGACCATTTCTATGATGCATTGACGGAAGGCGGAGCAGATGCCGCACTGGCAGCCTCTCTCTTTCATTATAAAGAACTGGAGATCCGAACCCTGAAGCAGTATCTGAGGGAAAAAGGTGTATCGGTTCGCCTTTAAAGAAGAATACGGCAGCAGTATCTGCAGATTTTCTGCAAAGGCAACGTATATGGAACGACAGGAGGAGAGTATGCCCGCAATATCCGGAAAATGGGAAGAAGCATTAAAATCGGAATTCAGAAAACCGTATTATAAAGAACTGTTTCAGAAGGTAGGCAATGCCTATCGTACCGAGCGGGTATATCCGCCGGCCGATGAGGTGTTCAATGCATTTCATTTTACGCCTCTGGAAGAGGTGAAAGTGGTGATCCTCGGTCAGGATCCCTATCATGAGGAAGGGCAGGCCCATGGTCTCAGCTTTTCGGTAAAACCGGGAGTGGCTGTGCCGCCGTCTCTGGTGAATATTTATCAGGAACTGCAGACGGATCTGGGATGCCGGATCCCCAACAACGGCTATCTGGAAAAATGGGCACGGCAGGGTGTGCTGATGCTGAATACCGTACTCACCGTTCGTGCACATCAGGCCAATTCTCATCGGAGCTTCGGGTGGGAGGAATTTACCGATGCTGCCATCCGTGTCCTGGCAGAACAGGATCGGCCCATGGTTTTTATACTCTGGGGAAAACCGGCGCAGAGGAAGAAAGCGATGATCCACAATCCCGATCATCTGGTGATCGAATCGCCCCATCCCAGTCCGCTGTCGGCCTATCGGGGCTTTTTCGGCAGCAGACCGTTTTCCAGAGCCAATGCATATCTTGAGGCGCATGGCTTAACCCCGATTGACTGGCAGATCGAGGATGTATGATTCCTGCCTTCAGGCATCAGGTTCTGCCGGATTCGGATGGGTAGATGTCAGCTAAATCTGACCCGAATCCCGCACCAAGTCTCGCAGTGCTCGACTTGAATTATAATTGCATTATGCGGATTTCGAAGATCCGTAATTATATATAATAAGGAGAAGAAAGCGTAAATGACGGAAAATAAATCCAGTTCACTGGTGAAAAATGCCTCTGTTCTGATGATTGCATCCATGGTTTCCCGTGTGATCGGTCTTCTGTACAGACGGCCGCTGGGAGAGATCCTTGGTTCAGTCGGTCTGGGCTACTATGGATACGCCAGCAATCTGTATTCCATTCTTTTGCTGATCTCATCCTACAGTATTCCGATGGCGGTATCCAAGACTGTTTCGGAATGCCTTGCAAAGAAGGAATATAAAAACGCAAATAAAATTTTTAAGGGATCGATGCTCTATGCCGTGGTGATCGGCGGAATTACCATGCTGGTGTGTCTGTTCTTTGGCAAATATCTGCTTCCGGCCAATCAGCAGAATGCACTGCCGGCGCTGCGTGCTCTGGCACCGACGATTTTTCTGTCGGCGATCCTCGGTGTGCTCCGTGGTTATTTTCAGGCACATAGAACGATGACACCGACTTCCATCTCGCAGATTCTGGAGCAGATCATGAATGCGATCGTCAGTATTCTGGCTGCTTATATGCTGATTCGCGCAATGGCACCGGAAGGCGGCACCAATGCAGCAGTCTACGGCGCTATGGGAGGAACGATCGGTACCGGTGCAGGTGTATTGACCGGATTGATCTTCATGCTTCTTGTATGGCTGGTGAACCGCAGGTATCTGATGAAAAAGGCAGAAAAAGACATGCGGTCCAGAGAAGACGGCTACGGTGATATCTTCAAGATGCTGCTTCTGATGATCACGCCGATTATTTTTACGTCCTTTATATATAACTGCAGTGCCTATCTGGACAGTTATCTGTATTCTGCGATTCAGGGATGGAACGGTATTGCAGATACGGCAATCTCATCTGCTTATGGTGAGTACAGCAACTATTACATTCCGATGATCGGTATTCCGCTGGCACTTGCATCGGCAAGTACCTCGGCAATGATGCCGGAGGTTTCCGGCAAATATGCGATCGGGGAGATCCGGGAAGCAAATGCACAGGTCAACCAGACACTTCGTCTGAGCATGTTCATCTGTATTCCGTCGATGGTGGGACTGACCGTGCTGGCCTATCCGATCATGGGAGTTTTGTTTCCGTCGGCAAGTATATTGGCCGGAACACTGCTTCTGACAGGATCGGTATTTGTTATTACCGATTCTTTCTCGATCATTACCGGCGGTGTTCTGCAGTCGATCGGCAAACAGCATGTGGCGCTGATCAATGCCGGAATCTCGCTGCTGTCCAACCTGCTCTCACTGGCAGTTATGCTTCTGGTATCCCCCAAGCTGGATATTTACGCAGTTATGCTGTCGAATATCATTTTCTCTGTAGTCTGCTGTATTCTGAATATCTTCTCAATGAGAAAATATCTGCAGACACGGCTGGAGGTTCGGAAGACCTATCTGGAACCGCTGGCGGCTTCAGCAGTCATGGGGGCTGCTGCCTGGGGAATCTATTACGGTTTATTCCGTCTGACAAGGCGGCCGTTTATCTGCCTGCTGCTGGCGATCCTTGCGGCAGTGCTGGTATATATGATCCTGTATGTGAAGGTATCAGGAATCAGCGAGGAAGAGATGCGCCGGTTCCCGATGGGAAGCAAAATTGTAAAGGTACTGCGCAAAATGCATGTGTATTAATAAAAAGGACATGGATGCCGGAAAATTCGGTATCCATGTCTTTTTTTGGTTCTAAGTCAGTAGTTGGGGCGCGATTCGTCAAGAATCGCGTCCTTTCAGCATTCTTGGGGATTTTAATGTCCCAGGAATAATTGTTTGTTTTATTGAGGCTTCTGGCATGATAGTGGGTACTCATGCCGCCTGAATTGACAATTACA
>JAUNAK010000087.1 GCA_030527665.1 Eubacteriales bacterium | reverse complement strand
TAATTATATCTAAAATAACCCAAAAAGGCGAGAGCAATTCTGCTCTCGCCTGCTATTTCGAAAACCTTACGCATTAATTACACAAATTAATAATTACCTTTTTGATGTTATTCTGAAACTGCATCGGACGCTGCATTTCTTCTAGCTTCGTTATCAGCTTTGATCTGCGGAGTCATATCTTCCAGCTTCTTGTATCTTCTCAATGTCAATGCCGTGATGAAGTAAAGAGCCATTGGTACGAGACTATAAAGAAGTCGAATGACCAGATATGCACTGCCTGGCATTGTCTCTGCTACTCCTGTATAGCCAGAAAACTGAAGAATTACACCAAGTGCACCTGCACCAACCGCTGCTCCGATCTTACCGGCAAGACCAATCACACTACTCATAGTACCTTCCATGCGCTGATTCCCATTCCACTCATTGAAATCAGCACACTGGATTACAATCAACGCTGTCAGCATACTTGCCGGAACTGTTCCGATACCACCAAGAAGACTTCCTACCATAAGTAGGGGCATATTTGCACCTGCGAAGAAGTTCACCAGACCACCAAGGCCAGAAAGAATAAATCCAAACTGCATTAAACGAAATACTGAAAACTTCCGAATCAATTTTGGGAAGAGGAATGGCACCGGAATCGTAACGATTGTAATCGCACTCATTACACCCATAAGACCAAGATTTCCAACAATGTATGTGAAGTAATAGCTGTTTACGCCCATGTTTGTGACGAAGTTAAATACTAAAGTCATTAATGCAATCAAGAAAATGTATGGATTTGACTTAAGTACAGTTATTGCATCGCTGAACTTGATTCCTTCTTTCTTTGTAGTAGAGCTTCCTACTTCATACTGTTCCTTGATAAAGATCATTCGAAGAAGTCCGATTGCTGCGAGTGGTACTGCCATCATACCAACCATTCTACTCCATGCAGATGGGGAACCTGCAGCCGCCTGCATCATAGAGGGGAAGATTACATTAAATGCAATTGCAACAAGCATTGTATAGATGCTTCCATAAGAAGTTACTTTTACGATCTGACCATGTTTGAATGCACGAACTGCATATGGTGTAACGTTTGCAATCAAGAAAGTAGTACAAACTGCGTTAGCAAGTACATACATACAGAAGATCCAGATGTATTTTGCAATTGTACTGAAGCTTGGTGGACATGAATATAAAAGCCATGTGGCAAGCCATAAAAAAACTATGAATACTTCATATGGACGTCCTGTTCCGAATCTTGTCTTTGTTTTATCTACGATAAATCCCGCAATTGCATCAGTAAAACCATCAATAAACTTACTGAACACCAGAATCAGACTCACACCAGCAGCCGGCACATGTAATGTATCGGTACAATAGATCATCAGGTATCCAAGAACCAGTACTGTAATTGTTCTTGAAACTGCACTTGACTGCCATAAACTTAATTTGACAATTCCCACTTTATTCTCAGAACTATTTGATAATTTCATTCTTATGTCCTCCTCTAAACTTCATTCTCGCTATAAAATTTCATATATTCTATATCACTATCCTCAAAATTGAGTGTAGCCAGGCTCAATACATCCGATTTATTTGCAAGTACTACTAATACATATTTTGACAATGCCGACTTTAAATTCAATACATCTCCGTCCTCTGTTGTTAAGCTAATCTCACCTTGACATCTATCTGCATCCTTTAGCAGCTCTGCAATATTCACATCTGATCTGATTTTCCTTTTCATTTTTTTCTTTTTTCTTTCCTTTCTTTATCAGCCTTTTTTCATCTGTTTTTTCGGTACCTTATGATATTATTCTAGTTCTTCACAACCAAAGAGTTATATGTTGTTTCATCTTCTCATATACTTTTTCGTCTTGTCGCAAGTAGTGCCATGCCTTCTTTCCCGGGAAGATTTACAACTACATGCCCACTTACATTCTCCCTAACAGTTTTCCGTGTCATCTCCCATATATCAATCAATTCGATATCATAGCGGTGAGCCTCTGGAAGATCCAGAATTCCCTCTACGGTGCATTGACGCTCAAAGTATTTCAGAAACACCTCTTCCTTATAACCTGCAATATAATCAGCACAAATATTCGTCAGTTCCGCCGCATATTCCGGTTTCACACGGGTAAGGTACCTGTACTCAAAACTTTTCTTCCACTCATCGTCGGTACGTTTTAACATATGTCTGATTTTTTCTACGGTCAGATATTCTCCGCAATAGGACAGTGGTCCGGGAAACGATTCTACAAGATCACGCAGAAATGAGATTCGTTTCGGACTTGTTCCTCTTAAAACTCCACCTTTACTCCACCAGAGAATCTCATCAGGATTCAGGAAAGTCTCCCCGTGGGTACAGTATCCCCCCTGTGCGATAATTTTCCAAAAACGGTTCACCATCTCGAATCCTGAAATATTACCCCATTCAAGATGAATATTTCCCTCATATCGACATTCATCTACCATGAGCGGCTTTTGAAATCGAATGATATCCATCTTCACGTTGTCAACATTCTTGATCTGGGTACTGATATGTGTCACATTCGGTCTTGAAAAATCCCAAGGCATTGCCATCTGGTGATTACTTAATAGATGACGATAAGGATCTTTCCCGGCTGTCATTTCTTCGATTCGTTCCCATTGTGAAATGTCATAGTCCACAATATCGTATTCATTTGCAAGACTCCACCAGATGTTCGGATAGGCAACAAGACGCCGCTCCAAATATTCCAGATAATCCTCAATCTGCTCTTCTGACAATCTGGAAAATCCCCATCTATCATAGGCATGAAAGAGAATTAGATCACATTGGATCTCCATTTCTCCTAATTCTTTGATTCGTTTCTCCAAATGATCCCAAAAAGCAAAGCAGGGACGCTTTGTATTCCAATGATCCACAGAACCTTCAAAAGCATATAATTCCGGATCATTGTGATTATATGTGTAGCTCTTCGGGAAAACACAGAATCGAATCTTATTAAACGGTGCTTCTTTCAGGGTCTTCATAGTTTGATCAATCAATTCCTTTCCCTGATGCACAAGGCCATATACGGTTGTCCCGAAAGGATAATAATATGTTCCATCTTCATATTCGAAATGTGTCTCAACACTATGAACCATACCATGATGTTGTTCATCAGCTTTCTCACACTTCACGATTCTTTTATCTGTTATCAGACCCTCTACCAGAATTTCATACGTTTCTGCATATCGCGGATAAAATCTGATGCAGTAATGATTCTGGCCTGTATAAAATCCTTTTACAATTACTTCTTCCGAGACACATCGAAATGTTGCCTTCAGATTTACATGCACATAGTCAACTGCAGGTTTTTCTGCACAATAATGTAATTCAAACACTTCATATTGTTTCATATCCTATCTCCTTCTCATTTTTCTGCCAAAACTTTATCATACCTAACTTGGATCTTTTATATAAAAAATGTCGTGTTTATATGAGAATTAAATAGATCATGTAAAACAGCCCCATGATGATTATTCTTCATCACGAGGCCATGTAAGGTATCAGCATTTAATTTGTTTAGAATTCGATAATTCGTAAGTTGGGCTAGATCTTCTCTATCTTTGGAATGGCAAATCCAAATGATAATCTTGCAATTACCTTCCTAAATCTGGCTTTGTCAAAATCTAGTTTATTCGACATAATCCAGTACCGGTCACCTCCAGTTTCCATGCCATACCCTGTTACAGAAAAATTATTATTTTCATAAAATTTGATTCTTTTCTGTCTTTGAACCTGATTATCTGCATGATTATCTAGAGGTTCTACATTTAAAACAATCTGCTTCCCCGGATGCTTTTCTTTAATATTTTCAAGTATTGCAGTTCCATATCCCTTGGACCTAATCTTATCGTTTACAGCCAAGTATAAAATAAAGGCATCTGAATCATTGCTGATTACATAGGATAATCCACAAAATAATCCATCATCAAAATATGCCGTGTACTCAAAGCCTTTTCGCAAACTCATCAAACGTATAATCCAATATGGAAATTTTTCGCTCACAGGAAAAGCTCTATCATAAAGAGCTTTAACTGTATCATAGTTTTCTAGTTTATTTGTAACGGGAATCTCTCCAATTCTATTCGCCATACTCTATTTTCACCTAGCTACCAATGTCGATTAGCCTTGTTGTATCAAAAAGGGAATACAGAGTCTATATTATTCTGCATTCCCCCAACAATTATCTCTTGCGATTTATATAATACTTGTCAAAAATAATAGTTAATAAATCATAAAACGCCCCAAATCACATTTCCATTGGCAATTATTGCCAATTTTCATCGTGTTTTGAGGCGTTTCAAGGTGTTTTATTTGATTGTATTATACAAACATTTCTTATTTGTTATAGTTTACGATCTCGCCGAAGCTTGTCTTCAGAGAAGCACCGCCTACCAGACCGCCGTCGATATCCTCTTTTGCAAACAGCTCTGCTGCATTGCCCGGATTTACGGAACCGCCGTACAGAATGCGGATCTCCTCAGCTACTGCATCACCGTACAGCTCACGGATCAGATCACGGATGCCCTTGCAAACTTCCTCAGCCTGCTCAGCAGTTGCAGTCTTGCCGGTACCGATAGCCCAGATCGGCTCATATGCGATAACAACTTTTACAGCATCCTCTGCAGAAACACCGATCATACCGATCTTAACCTGCTGACGGATCCAGTCCATAGTAATGCCCTGCTCTCTCTGTGTCAGAGACTCACCGCAGCACATAACCGGAACAAGGTTGTGCTCCAGAGCTTTCAGAACTTTCTTGTTAACATCTTCGTTGGACTCGCCGAAATAATCTCTTCTCTCGGAATGTCCCATAATAACATAAGTTGCACCTGCATCAACGATCATCTCCGGAGAGATCTCACCGGTGTATGCACCGCTCTCTTCAAAATACATGTTCTCAGCACCGATCTGGATGTTGGAACCTGCAGCAGCCTCAACAGCAGCCGGAATGCAGATTGCCGGTACGCACAGAAGAACATCAACGGTCTCGCTCTTGCAAGCTTCTCTCATCTCTGCGATCAGAGCCTTTGTCTGAGACGGTGTTTTGTTCATTTTCCAGTTTCCTGCTGCTAAAATCTTTCTTGCCATGATTCGGCCTCCTTAAATAATAATATGGCAGCCATGCAGAATGTCCGCTTCCAACTGACAAATTATGAAACGAATCTATGATCTGCTAAACTGCACAATGCGCATTGAGAGCCCCTGTCTTAGCAAGACAGGGGATTAAGAAACAAATTATTTATCGTTTGCTGCTGCAACACCCGGAAGCTCCTTGCCTTCAAGGAATTCAAGGGATGCACCGCCGCCAGTGGAGATATGGCTCATCTTGTCGCCGTATCCAAGCTGGTTAACTGCAGCTGCGGAATCACCGCCGCCGATGATAGTAGTAGCATCAGTCTCAGCCAGAGCTGCTGCAACGGATTTTGTACCGGTTGCCAGAATCGGGTTCTCGAAGATACCCATCGGTCCGTTCCATACAACAGTTTTTGCATTCTTAACTGCATCGCTGTACAGAGCAATGGTCTTCGGTCCGATATCTGCACCCTCTCTGTCATCCGGAATCTGATCGGCATCAACAACAACGGTCTCGATCGGAGCATCGATCGGGTTCGGGAAATCTGCAATCGTAACAACGTCAACCGGCAGAAGCAGCTGTTTGCCAAGGCTCTCTGCCTTTGCGATCATCTCTTTGCAGTAATCAATTTTGCTCTCATCCAACAGGGATTTTCCAACACCATATCCTTTTGCTTTCAGGAAGGTATAAGCCATTCCGCCGCCGATGATCAGAGTATCACATTTCTCAAGCAGGTTGTTGATAACATTCAGTTTATCAGCAACTTTAGCACCGCCGAGAATAGCAACGAACGGACGAACCGGAGTCTCTACAGCATTTCCGAGGAAATCGATCTCTTTCTGCATCAGATATCCAACAGCGCAGGTATCGATATACTTGGTTACGCCAACGTTGGAGCAGTGTGCACGATGAGCGGTTCCGAATGCATCGTTAACAAATACATCTGCAAGGGAAGCCAGATCCTGAGAGAAAGCATCCTCGCATTTGGTCTCCTCTTTGCGGAAACGGGTGTTCTCCAGAAGGATAACATCGCCGTCCTGCATAGCAGCAACTGCAGCTTTTGCATTCTCACCAACAACTTCCGGATCAGCTGCAAATTTTACTTCCTGTCCAAGGAGCTCGGACAGACGTGCTGCAACCGGTGCCAGTGTCTTTGTCTGCTTGTCTTCTTCTGTTTTTACTTTTCCAAGGTGGGAGCAAAGAATAACCTTTCCGCCATCGGCAATCAGTTTCTTGATTGTCGGAAGAGCTGCAACCAGACGGTTCTCATCCGTGATCTGTCCGGCTTTCAGCGGAACGTTGAAATCGCAGCGAACCAGTACTCTCAGTCCCTTTACATTGATATCATCTACACTTTTCTTATTTAATCCCATAATCTCACTTCTCCTTTTGGTATTAAATTATGCGCATATCAGATAAGACTTTTCTCCTCTGACGCAACCTTCGGTTTTCGCCTTCGGCTCGGTCTCGGGAAGTGCTCATCCTTATATAAAAAGGGTCCGGTCCATATTGACCGGACCCTTCTTAGGTCTTTGTTAGCAGAACCCTATCGCTTATTCGTTACGTTTGAATTATTTGTTCAGGAACTTAGCGAAATATTTGATAGTCTTGCACATGTTGGATGTGAAGGAGTTCTCGTTATCATACCAGGAAACAACCTGAACCTCTGTCTTGCCTTCGCCAGCCGGAACTACCATTGTCTGAGTAGCATCGAACAGGGAACCGTATGTCATACCAACGATATCCTTGGAAACGATCTCGTCCTCGTTGTATCCGAAGGAATCTGTTCCAGCAGCCTTCATAGCAGCATTGATCTGCTCTTTGGTTACTGTGCCGTTAACAACAGCGGTAAGGATAGTAGTGGAACCTGTCGGAACCGGAACACGCTGTGCGGAACCGATCAGTTTGCCGTTCAGCTCCGGAACTACAAGACCGATAGCTTTTGCAGCACCTGTGCTGTTCGGAACGATGTTCTCTGCGCCTGCACGGCTTCTTCTCTTATCGCCTTTTCTCTGCGGTCCGTCAAGGATCATCTGATCACCTGTGTAAGCATGGATAGTAACCATGATACCGGACTCGATTGCAGCGAGGTCATTCAGAGCTTTTGCCATCGGAGCGAGGCAGTTTGTTGTACAGGAAGCAGCGGAGATGATGTCATCTTCTGCTGTCAGTGTCTCATGGTTGGTGTTGTAAACGATTGTCGGAAGGTCATTTCCAGCCGGAGCGGAGATAACTACTTTCTTAGCGCCTGCATCGATATGAGCCTGTGCTTTAGCTTTGGATGTGTAGAAACCGGTGCACTCAAGAACTACATCGATATCCAGCTGTCCCCACGGAAGGTTTGCAGCGTTAGCCTCTTTGTAGATCTCGATCTCTGTTCCGTCAACGATGATGGAATGATCTGTGCAAGATACTGTATCAGCCTTTGCATATCTTCCCTGAGAAGAATCATATTTCAGAAGGTAAGCCAGCATGTCCGGGCTTGTCAGATCGTTGATAGCAACGATTTCAAATCCCTCTGCCTGGAACATCTGTCTGAATGCAAGACGACCGATACGGCCAAAACCATTAATTGCAACTCTTACTGCCATAATTTAATTTCCTCCTAAACGTGGATAAATTGTGTTATTAGCTTAACAACTCATTAACATAATACCTAAGAACACTTTATAAATCAAGTATTTCTTTATCATTGTAGTGGCAAATCCGTACATTTCTTTTGTATTAAACGTACAAATGATAAAAACATTTTGTGTATTTCTGTACACCGGGATCACGGCACAGTTTTATTAATAATACGTCCGCCGCCGGCCACATAACCGTCACGGTAAAAAACCACTGCCTGCCCAGGTGTGACTGCTCGAACCGGTTCTTCAAAACGGCAAAGGATCCGCTCTTCATCGATCCGTTTGATCCGGCATTCCGTACCGCGGTGATTATATCTGATCTTCGTCAGAAACCGCTCTTCCGCACCGATCGGCATCTCTTCGATCCCCATAAAATTCAGATGATCGGCAATCAGTGCATCTGCAAAAACATCTGCATTCTCACCTACCACAACTTCATTGGTATCCGGCCGTATCTCTGTGACGAATACCCTTTTTCCCATGGGCAGATCCAATCCTCTTCTCTGTCCGATCGTATAATGCAGAATACCTCTGTGCGTACCAAGCACTTTGCCGTCTGCCGTTACAAAACGGCCCTCCGGCATCCTGATGCCGCTGTCCCGCTCGATAAAGGATGCATAATCACCGTCCGGAACAAAACAGATCTCCTGGCTGTCATGCTTATGTGCCACCGGGAGTCCCGCCTCCTCCGCGATCTTGCGGATCTCCGGCTTCGTATAGCTTCCAACCGGCATCAGTGTATGTGCCAGCTGCTTCTGCGTAAGTCCGTACAGTGCATATGTCTGATCCTTTTCCGCAGTTACAGAGGAAGCTATGGCAAATCGGCCGTTATCCAGTTTCCGTATCCTTGCATAATGACCGGTAGCAATATAATCGGCTCCGATGGCCATACTGCGTTCCAGAAGCCCTTCCCATTTAACATAGCGGTTGCATGCAATACAGGGATTCGGTGTTCGTCCGTGCAGATAATCATCCACAAAATAATTGATTACATTTTTCCGAAAATCCTCCCGGAAATTCATTACATAATAGGGAATGTCCAGTACTTCTGCAACTCTCCTTGCATCCTCTACGGCAGAAAGTCCGCAGCAGCCGCCTTCTGCCTCCATCTGAAAAGCATCCTCGTCCTGCCAGATCTGCATGGTCACACCGATGACCTGATAGCCTTCCTCCTTCAGCAGATACGCCGCTGCCGAAGAGTCGACACCTCCCGACATACCTACCACAACTGTTTTATTTCTATTCTCTTCTATACTCATTCTTCGTCCGTTTCCGCTCTGCGCGATTCCAAAAAGAATAAACGCTGCTTATTCTATACGTCACTCATCCGAATCCATCTGCAGCATAATGTCTGCTTTTTTCTGCTGCTCTTATACCTGTATCCAGGATTCCGAAGTATTCGAAGACTTTTCTTTTGCAAGAAACGCCTCATATTTCGCCGACATTTTTCGTAGTCTTTCGACGATTCCCTTCAGCTCTGTCACGACGCTGTCCAGTTCTGCCTCCGTGTTTTCCTCCGACAAGGTCAGACGAAGTGCCGAACGTGCATGGTTTTCCGGTATACCGATCGCACGCAGTACATGCGACGCCTCCAGCGAGCCGGTCGCACATGCAGATCCTCCCGATGCACAGATCCCCTTCTGATCCAGCATGATCAGCATCGATTCACTCTGTGCAAATGCAATACACACATTCACGTTATTGGGAAGCCTGTTTTCTTCCGGTCCATTCAGCTTCACATACGGAATTTCCTCCCGTATACGCCGGATCAGATAGTTCCTTGCCGCAGTCTCCTTCTCTGCCTTTGCATGCATTTTACTGCCTGCTAAAGCTGCAGCTGCTCCCATACCGACAATTGCCGGTACATTCTCCGTTCCCGCACGACGATTCCGCTCCTGGGCACCGCCGTGGATCAGAGGCGAAACTTTTGCACTTCTTCTTATGTATAGAATACCGACACCCTTGGGACCATTCACTTTATGTCCGCTTGCACTCAGCAGATCGATCCCCATTGCATCCACATCGATCGGGATCTGTCCGAACGCCTGCACTGCATCTGTGTGGAAAAGAATTCCTTTTTCTTTTGCGATCTGCCCGATTTCTTTGACCGGTTCGATCGTACCGATCTCATTGTTCGCCGCCATGACCGATATCAGGATCGTATCCGGACGGATGGCCTGCCGGACAGCTTCCGGATCGACCCTTCCCTCTGCATCCACATCCAGATAGGTAACCTCTGCTCCGTGTTCTTTCTCCAGCCAGGCACAGGTCCGAAGGACCGCCGGATGCTCGATCTTCGTTGTTATGATGTGCTTTCCCTCGGAATTGTATTCCGCAAATACCGCTTTCAGCGCCCAGTTATCGGATTCCGTTCCGCCGGATGTAAAATAGATCTCATCTGCTCTGGAACCGATCAGAGACGCTGCTCTGCTCCTGGCCTTTGCTATTGCTTCTTTACTTTTTGCTGCCAGACGGTACATGCCTGACGGATTTCCATACTGCTCCCGAAAGAAAGGATGCATCTCCTCCCATACCGCGTCAGCCATTCTCGTCGTAGCCGCATTATCCAGATAAATCATAGTCAAAGCTCCTGCTCTACCTCAGTCCCCATACTCTGCATCTGACGGATGATCTCCGCGTTGCTTTTTCCGCCAAGCTTTCTGCTTTCCTCCACCAGCTCCGACAGCCGGATGGAATCCACTGCATTGGCAATTGCATCATTGATTCGTTTCCACACCAGCTTCGTCACACAGGCTTCCGCTTCACTGCAGTCGTCTCCCACGATTGCCGGACATTCCACAGCTTCCAGACTTCCCTCCAGACAGCGCAGAATATCTCCGACCGAGATCTCCTCTGCCGGACGGGAAAGGCGAAAACCGCCTCCGGCTCCGCGGACACTGGTAACCAGTCCGCCTTTTTTCATCATCCGGATCAGCTGCTCCAGATAGCTCTCCGAAATATTCTGCCGAATCGCAATACTCTGTGTGGAAACCGCACCTTTTTCCTGATTTAATGCAAGATCAATAAGTGCCCGAAGGCCGTAACGTCCCCTGGTTGTTAACTTCATTTTGCTCCTTCTATATACATAGGCATTCTCATCTTCATGCGAGCCTGTTATTACTCACCGCTTTATCAAAACGGAAGTCTTCCCGACCGATATAAAATACCCTACTAAATCGCTCTGCTTTTTCCGAACTAGAATAGCATTTTTACCATATACAGTCAAGGCTGCCGAAACAGCCTGCCAGTCGTATGTAAGTCGAAACAGCCAGCCGGTCGTACTGTCATGAATGCCCCTT
>JAUNAK010000086.1 GCA_030527665.1 Eubacteriales bacterium | reverse complement strand
AATCTTGATAATGATTGATGAATCGCGCCCCAACATTTATTTTAGAGCCCTTTTTCTGTATTTCTGTGTGTTCACGTTGTTTTTTTCTGTTAAATTGCGTATTATATTTTTATAAGAAAATACAGATCAGCTTTTGTGGCAAATGCGCGACCCGACATCTGTCGGACACGCATTCTTGTTATCGGTAAGGTATATATTGATTCTGTTTTATCCAGTTTGATTTTGTTTCGGATTATTCTGCTGTCATGTCTGTTCAGCAGAAGGATTCCCGGGGGATTGCAGAAGCAGGATATATATGAACCAGGCTTAACAAGGGAATCGGGTGAAACTCCCGGACATGTGCAGGCTGTTTCAGGCAGTCCTGTTTAGTAGCTGTAATTGCAAAGTATCGGATCATACAGAAGTCTGGATCTATTCTGCTGCCGGTTCCTTATAGGAAAAGGATAAACAGAAGGGACCGATGAGGATTCTGTATCGTGAAAACGGGTCATTCAATTCCTGTAATGGGAAGGCGAGAAGGCGGATCGGATATGCAGAGAGTATACGTTGGCAAATACCTGTCAGTGGCAGCCGCTCGTATGAATCTTTTGTGATAAGTACAATAGATTTATACGCAGTATCTCTCAGGATGCATAAGTCAGAAGACCTACACAAGTAATCAATAAGCAGAATGCCGCGGGGGATTCTGTTTATTATGCAGTATATGCACAGGAGCAGGAGATCAGGATCCCCTGTTCTTTTTTATGTCATAAAAAGTTATCTGCGTTTTCGATTTTTATTTGATTCAATCGAAAAGGAATCATATGCAGAAAGGAGAAACAATGAAAAGAAGACACAACAAACTGATGGCACTTCTGTTGTCCGGATGTCTGATGTTTTCTGTCATTCCGTCCACGGTGTATGCGGATCCGGGCACAGATGCGGATATTGTATATATCGACGGAGAGGATGCGGAAGCATTTGACGATCTGGAAATAACAGAAGAAGCACCATCCACAGAAGAGGAGGCAGAAGCAGATCAGCCTGCTGATTCTGATTCCCTTGTCCTGGAAGAGGACGACCTTGTGAAAGAGGGAGAGGAACAGCTCGGTGATGAAACAGACACGACTTCGGAAACGGAGACAACGGCAGCTGCCGAGAGTTTCTGGGCAGCACTGAATGCGTATGCGGAAGTTGCAAATGATGCATCCTATCCGTTTGCAGCAACAGAAGACGGAAGCACTCTTGTAAGTACAAACAAGGGAGTGAAAAATGGTAAAGCCTATATCACGATCAAGGCAAAACAGAACTTTGCACTTGGGTTCCGGTATAAGGTATCCAGTGAAGCAAGCTATGACTATATGTCGGTCGTTCTGAATGGGAACGATCTCCATTCGAGCGAGAAGAAAAAGTACAGTGGTACGATGGAAGAGTTTAAGCTGTATACCCTTCAGCTTGCTGCAAATGATGAACTGAAAATCGGATATGCAAAAGATTCTTCCGGTGATAAGAATGATGACTGCATCTGGCTGAAGGATTTCCAGCTGATTCCGATAATCACCTTCACCGGTGCACCGACTGAGGCTGTATGGCTTGTTGTAGACAATGACAAAATCGAGTATCCGGTCAGCAATGGCAGCTGTGCGCTTCCGGCAGGAACCTATACCTACCATGCAGAAGCCTTCGGTTATCCGGATGCTGACGGCACCTTTACGGTAGGTGCAGAGGAACTTTCCAAAGAAGTCGCTGTTACCATGCCGCAGAATACAGCATATAAGGTAAGCTTTGCTCTGACAGGCAAAGAAGAAGGCAAAGAAGTTGAGATCCGTGTGCTTCACGGCGCGGATGCTATGACTGCAGGCGAAGACGGAAGCTATTCTCTGACTCCTGCCGAGTACAGCTATACCATCAGCGGTACCGGATACAAGACGGTCAGCGGAAACTTTACCGTAGTGGCTGCAGATCAGTCGATTCCGATTACATTGGAATCCGTACCGACCGTAGAAGAGTATCTGGCTCCGGTACTGGCTTATGCAGAGCTGGATAACAGCGGCAGCTATCCGTTTACGATTCCGGACAGCGGCGATAAGCTGATCAGTTCCAACAAGGGAAAAAGCAATTCCGAATCTCAGCTGAAACTGACCTTCACAAAGCCTGCGATCGTATCGTTTGACTATACGGTCAGCAGTGAGGCAAATTACGATAAGATCAAGGTTACACTGAACGGAACATCCAAGCAAGAGGATTCCGGTGTCAGCATCGGAAACGTGAGTGTTCAGGCAGGAGCCGGCGATGTTCTTCTGATCACCTATGCAAAGGACAGCAGCGGAGACCGGAACGAGGATCAGGCTACTGTCAGCAATTTCTTTGTTCAGGCACTTCGTACGATTACCTTCACCGGTGCACCGGAAGGCGCAGAGATCGTCGTTAAGGATGCGATGGACAAAGTTGTAACGGCAGCCAATGGAACTGCTGTTGTTGGTGAAGGCACCTACAGTTACAGTATTTCTGCCTTTGGATATGAGACAAAGACAGGTACTGTTACGATCACAGATGCCGATGCATCGATCGATGCTTCTCTGACTGCACTCAGCGGCAAGAAGCTGTCCTTTAACATCACAGGTCTTGCAGACGGTATTGTTCCTGCAGTTACTGTGACACGCGAAGGTACTTCTTATGAAGCAGATGAAAACGGAAAGTTTGATCTGATTCCTTCTACCTATAACTACAAGGTGAAAGCTGAAGGCTACAAGACGGTTAAAGGCAGCGTGGAGATCACCGATGCAGACGTAGAACTGCCGATCACCATGGTTGAAGGTATCCAGTGGGACGGTCAGGCTGCTGAAGCATATGATGCAGGAGCAGGAACCGCTGAGGATCCCTATCAGATCCGTACTACTCAGCAGCTTGCATTCCTGTCTGCACAGGTGGCAGCAGGAAATAAATATGAAGGTACATATTTTATTCTGACTGCAGATCTTGACATGGGCGGAGATGAAGGGTTTACACCGATCGGAACCACTTCTTCTCTGTGTTTCAAGGGAAACATTGACGGAAACGGACATAGCATCGACAATCTCCTGGTCGAGATACCATCCAATTATGCCGGTCTGTTCGGCTATGTGGATGGTGCTGTGATCCGTAATCTTACGGTTGGAGGAAGTATCTCCGGTAAGTCTTATGTAGGAGGTATCACCGGTTATGCAAACGGTGGTGCCATTCTGGAAAATCTGACAAATACTGCAGCAGTAACAGGAACAGCTGCAAATGTCGGCGGTATCGTCGGCCGTGCAAACGGCAGCTCCACCGCTAAGGCAGCAATTACCGGATGTATCAATACCGGTGCGATCAGCAACGGAACCAATTCCCATGCAGGCGGTATCGGTGGATATATTCAGCATACCAATGTCAGCAGCTGCTACAATACAGGTTCTGTAATATCCAACCGCGGCGGAGGAATCACCGGACAGGACGGTATTGGCAGTACATTCAAAAATCTGTATTCCATCGGTGATGTAACTCTTGCGGAAGAAGGCAGTAATAACTATGCCGGATCACTGGTTGGTTACGTTCTCTATTCGGAGAACTGGGAGAACTGCTATTATCTCAGCGGAGCGAAAGCTGTTGGAAACGGTAATGCTGCAGCCGGTATGCTGGAAAAAACAGAAGCACAGCTGAAGTCACCGGCAGTGATCGCCGGTATGGGTGGCAGCTTTATTCCGGATGCCAACAACATCAACAACGGATTCCCGGTACTTGGCCGTCAGGATCCGAATGCACAGTTCACTGTATACTTTGAGGTTGAGGGTGCGGTCATCACTGTGAAGAATGCAGCAGGTGAAATTGTAGAGGCAGGAGAAGATGCCAATACCTACAGCCTGGCTTCCGGTTCCTATACCTATCGCGTAGAAAAGGAAGAGTGTGAGACTGTAGAAGGCAGCTTCGAGATCAACGGAAGCGGTCTGAAACTGACACCGGAGATGGTGGTACGTACCTATGATGTGATCGTCAATGTTTCTCCGGCGGATGTACCGGTGATCATTACCGATGCAGCAGGCGAAGAGACGACCTTGACAAACGGAACAACAAAGCTTCCGAAAGGCGCTTACAGCTATGCTGCTTCGAAGTTTGGTTATGATACCGTAACCGGCAGCTTTACCGTAACCGGAACCGCAGATATTCTTGCGGTTACACTGGCTGAGGCTCAGCGTTATCCGGTGACATTTACCATAAAAGCTGCAGAAACCGATGAAGCACTGGCAGATGCAGTGATCTCTCTGTCACATGCCGAGGGCGGACAGCAGACAGCCGGTGAGGACGGCGCTTATGCACTTCCGAACGGAGAGTATTCCTATACGGTAACCTGTCAGGGATATATTAATGTAAAGGGAAAAATCACGATAAAAGGCGCAGCTCAGAATATTGCTCTTTCCATGGAAGAGGGAAGCAATGTCTGGACCGGAGAAAAGGCAGAGACTGCTCCGGCAGTGCAGACCATTGACGGCAAAGAATTCTATCTGATCAATACAGCTGAAGAACTGGCATGGGCGGCCGATCAGGTAAATACTGTCAAGAACACAGGTATCAATCTGAAGCTGATGACCAATCTTGTACTGAACAGTGATGAAGAACCGACTGCACATGCATGGCCGGGCATCGGTTCCTATGACAACAGATACGCAGGAATCCTTGATGGAAACGGCAAAACGATCAGCGGTCTGTACAGCAAGGATACTGGTCTTCTGGGTTATTGTGCGGCAGACAGCCTGGTAAAAGACCTGACTGTCAGCGGTAAGATCATAGAAGCGGCTACAACCGGCGGTTTTGCAAATCAGAGCTATGGTTCTTTTGAGAACTGTACAAACCGCGTGGATATCACAGCAGATTACAATGCGGCTGTAGTAATCGGCGGAATTGTCGGCAGAGGCTATGGAGACTGCTCGGTTACCGGAAGTGCAAACGAAGGTAAGATCGAGGTTCTGAAGTCCGGAAATTATTCCGATGTTAAGGTCGGTGGTATTGCCGGCGACATGTACGGCTCTGTCGACCAGTGCTCAAACAGCGGCGAGATTTGTTCTTCCGCAAGAGGATCTCTGTATCTTGGCGGTATCATCGGTTCCTCCAACGGAAGAGCCAATGAAGGCGGAGCAAGAGTGACGAACTGCTGGAATACCGGTGTCATCGCCGCAACAGCAGGACAGGGCAACTACGTGGGCGGTATCTCCGGAAGACATACGGTTGGATCCAAAGAAATCATGCGCATTGCCAACTGCTACAACGCAGGACAGGTAAGCGGAACTGCATCCGCAAAGAAAGTCGGTGCTATTGCCGGCGATACACTTTGCAATATTGAGAACTGCTACTATCTGACAGGAACTGCAGAGGCAGCAACTGCTTCCACAAGTGAGGATATCACAGTCGAAGCAACTGCTATGGAAGATGAAGCAATGCGTCAGCCGGCTTTGGTTCTGGCTCTTGGAAATTCCGTATGGGGAGCATCCGCGGGACAGTATCCGATCTTCCTGTCTAAGGGCGGAACAGCTGTGGACGATTCTGAAAATGCACAGGCAGTAGCTGAAGCAAAGGCTGCACTTACATTTACCGACACTCTGGTAACCGAGAATCGTACACTGGAGCTTCCGACGACAGTAGAAGGATTTGACGGAACCATTACCTGGAACAGTGACAACACAAATGTTATCACCGATGCAGGTGCTGTGACATTGCCGGAGGACGGTGTTGTCTATGTAAAAATGACAGCGACGCTCATAAAGGGAACTGCATCCGATACAAAAGAATTTATCGTAACCGTAAAATCCACCAAGGCCGTAGACAAAGAGATACTGGATGCAGCCGCTTCTTATCTGAATGGCGGCTCTGCACTGACTCCGTCCTATGGCATTGATACTAACATCAATACCTATGCAAAGGGACTTCTGGAGCAGAAGGCGATGGAGGAAGGAAACGAAGGCTGGAGTGAAATAGAGGTATCTGTATCTGCACAGGGAACCAGAACCTATCCGGCTTCTCCGGAGAACCTCACAGCAGGAATCGAAGCAGACGGAACCATCGATTATATGTATATTGATCCGTCTGAACTGACCTTTGCTGTACGTTCTGCAGCAATCAGTGGTGTTGAATTTACATTGTCACTTCGCGGACAGACAGCAGCGGCAACCAGAACCATCTCTCTTGGATGGGATGCAGAACGTCTGCAGCCGTATCTGACAGCTGCATTAAATGAAGCAAAGCATGTATTCGATGCGTATAAAGATGAAAACGGAAATATTGTAGTTCCGCATGATGTTGAATCTATCGAAATGCCGAGAACACTGGAGAACTTCCGTTATGTTCAGCTGCAGTGGTCCTCCGAGAGCGAAAATATGGAGATGGCATCTGAGGATCCGACAGGCAGTACAACGACCATGCATCTGATCCAGCCGGAAGATGATACGAACATCACTTTGATTGGTTATGCAAACTTCACACTGGATGACTGGGTACAGAAGATCGATGAGAATCTGGTGACATTTACTCTTCTCGGAACCGATCTGGATGTGCTGCGTCAGCAGATGCAGGAAGGACTGGATGCAGGCTACACCGCTGACAAGCTCACCTATATCGTTTCCGGTAATAAAGTGGATCCGGAACATGTAAACGGCGATATCCAGCTGCTTACATCAAGAAATACAGGAATTGAGGGATACAGTGATTATCGCTTCACTGTAACATCCAACAAAGAAGATGTCATTAAAGTAAACGGATACCGTGCAAACGTATACCGCTCGATGCCGGATCAGCAGGCAGAGGAAGTGGTACTGACGGTAACCATGGCTCACAGAAAAAAGAATATCAGTGTGCAGAAGGAACTGACACTGAAGGTAGAGCCGCTGACAACTGCCGAGCTGGATGAAGCGGTTGCTCTGATGGATGCAGCAAAAGAAATCTACTGGACAGCATTGAATGACAATGCCAATACCGATGCAGAGCATGTAACAACATCTCTGCATGCATTCCAGGAGATCGATCGGAATGCAGACGGAGAGCTGTATGCGATCTACAATTACAAAGACAGAACCAACAAAGGAATCGTAGTCGGTGACATGGCGGATTATTCCACCGTAGGCGGACAGGAAGCATATAACAAGTTCCGTTCCTCCGTACCTGCCGTAATCGCACATGAGAATCTTGTACTGCATACACCGCAGTACAACACGGATGTAACCATAGACAGCGTACTGGAGCATGCCGTTTATGCAAAATATGCCAAGACCGTAACCGAAGGCAGCTGGTATGAGAATTACTTCAGCAAGCTTGCCGGTGTTCCGGTATCCGCAGATTTGCGTGTCATGGGTACCGATGGAGAAGATCCGACAAAGCCGAGAGAGATTCAGGTTACTGTTCGTCTCACCGGTGTGGATATGACCGGAGCCATCGACAAACAGATCACGGTCATGAGCAGCCAGACGATTGCAGAAGCACTGCAGGCAGGTTTCGGTGAGGACTACAAAATGACAGTAAGCAGTGCAGGTTATGTACAGTCTCTGACAGGACCGGCAGATTTCAATGAAGTGAATAAGGCAGTTGCATACTGGGGACAGTACATATATGTGAACGGAAGCTATGACTGTGTAAGTACGTTGACAGAGAAAGTAACCGACGGCGGTGTTTATGCCATCATTTCCAACGAAAGTACTACGGATCCGGACAGCTTTTGGGGCTATAAGTATGACGTATGGTTTGGTGAAACATCCTACGCAGCAGAGGTTGGTCAGTCGATTTCTCCGATCGTATATCAGATGGCTGGCAATACAGCGACACCGTGGGGCGGCGTAAAGGTATATTGCGGCGGAAAAGAAATCGCTGTAACCGATGCAGATGGAAAAGCAGCTATCAGCTTCAACAGACCGGGTGAGTATCTGATCACTACCGGTGACAGCAACCATATCTTCAGTTATGCAAAAGTAACTGTAACCGGCGAGGAACCGGAGGCTGATTACAGCAAGGTAGATGAAGCACTGGCAAAAGTACCTGCAGATCTGAGTATTTATACAGAAGAGTCTGCACAGGCTGTGGAAGCAGCTGTTGCAGCAGTGGATAGAACACTTCGAATGGATGCACAGGAGACTGTGGATGCAATGGCAGAAGCAATCGAAAGCGCAGTGAAGGGACTGGAGCTGAAGCCGGTAGTTGAGGAGATTAAACTTGATGAAGAATCCATCGAGCTGGTAACCTATAACAAGGCAGAAGACAATACAGCAGTTTCAACGAAACAGCTCAAAGCGATTGTTCTTCCGGAGAATGCGGAAAACAAAAATGTGATCTGGCGTTCTGACGATGAATCGGTGGCAACCGTTGATGAAAAGGGACTGGTGACTGCGCATCGTTATGGAAAAGCAGTTATTACTGCGAGAACAGAAGAAGGCGGTTATATTGCAACGTGCAATGTTCAGGCAAGATTCTATGACGGTGTGGAAGGCGTGAAGAATGGTAGCAACGTTATTACAAAGAATATTGCGGATTCCATTAACTGGATGGCCGATGAAGGAATTACAACCGGATATGACAAGATTAATTTTGGTTCCTTCCGGACAACTTCCCGTGCGGATTTCATTATCTTCCTCTGGAGATATGCCGGAAAACCGGCTGCAGATGCATCGAAACTGAAGACTTTTACGGATGTGGAAGGCAAATATACAAAGACATCTGCAACCTATCAGGCAATTACGTGGGGTGCATCTGAAGGAATTATCAATGGATACAGCGATGGAACCTTCAAACCGAAAGCATCTGTAACACGCGGACAGGTGGCAATCATGCTTTGGAAATATGCCGGTATGCCGGAGGTGACAGGAACACCAAAGAACTTCCCGGATGTCAAGATCGACAGGAAGACAGGAGCAACTGCCAATATGGTTAAAGCTATTAACTGGGCATCTTCCAATAAACTGGTAAATGGCTATAATACCGGTAAGTTTGAACCGACAGGAAACTGTCTGCGTTTCCAGATGTCTGTGATTATCTATCGATTCAATAACAGCATCACAAAATAATAACCGGCAGCAGTGAATCAGAAATGCAGATCAGCAGCTAAGTGGGGAGAGGGCATTCTTTTGCTTAAGCAAAGGGATGCCCTCCCTTTTGCATGGAGAAATGTTCGAAGATGTGAATTTTTTGAAATGTTTTTTGCACTTGTTGTCGGATCGGGCAGAAACAGGAGGGAAACAGTGAAAAACCGAACTATCATAATGCAATGACGAAGGTTGACGAATAGTATGGAGCACGTTAAAATCTATACAGTATTGTGTGTAACTTTACTGCTATATAATAGATTATACTGAATATATATTATGGAGGTATGAACATGAAAATTGGAGTTTGTTCTAACGTACGTGGCGATTTACCGTGGCGCGAGGCACTGGAGTACTTTGCAGCAAAAGGCATTCAGTGTGTTGAGGTAGGCGTTGGCGGATATCCGGGAAAAGATCACTGTGATCCGGATGTTCTTCTGAACGATGAAGCTGCATACGCAGAATGGAAGAAAGCTCTTGACGATACCGGAATTACTGTATCCGGTTTCTCCTGCCATTCCAACCCGGTTCATCCGGACAAGGCATTTGCAGCAGAGTCTGACAAGGCTATGCGAGATGCTGTTCTGATGGCTGAGAAATACGGCATCCACAACATCGAGTGCTTCTCCGGCTGCCCGGGAGATTCCGAAGGTTCCAAATACCCGAACTGGGTAACCTGTCCGTGGCCGAACGACTTCGGTGAGATCCTCGAGTATCAGTGGAATGAGGTGCTGATTCCGTACTGGAAGAACTTCGTAGAATTTGCAAGAGAGCATGGCGTAACCCAGATCGGTCTGGAGATGCACCCGGGATTCTGCGTATTCAATACACAGACACTGCTCAAACTGCGTGAGGCAGTAGGTCCGGAAATTGGATGTAACTTCGATCCGTCTCACCTGATCTGGCAGGGTATGGATCCGGTAACTGTTATCCGTGCACTGGGTGATGCAATCTTCCATGTACATGCAAAGGATACCAGAATCGATGAGAATAACACCAAACTCAACGGTGTGCTGGATACCAAGTCTTATGCAGATGAGATCAACCGTTCCTGGATCTTCCGTTCCTGCGGATACGGAAACGATACACTGTATTGGAAAGATATTATTTCCAATCTGCGTATGATCGGTTATGACGGTGTAATGTGCATCGAGCATGAAGATTCTCTTATGAGCCTTGACGAAGGTCTGGAGAAAGCTGTTCAGTGCATGAAGGACACTCTGATCAGAGAGCCGAAGCTGACAAATGCTCGCTGGATCTAAGTATTAAATATAAATAAATACGATTTGTATATAACATGCAGAAGTTTAAAACGGCAGACGAAAGTCTGTCGTTTTTTTTGTATAAAAAAGAGAGGAAGTAAATATGGGAAAAACATACGGATATGTACGAATATCAAGCAAGGATCAGAAGGAAGATCGTCAGGTAATAGCATTAAAAGAATTTGGAGTGGATGCAGAGTGTATCTTCATGGATAAGCTGTCGGGAAAAGATTTTAATAGACCTTCCTATAAGAAACTGATGGATATGCTAAAAGAGGGAGATACGCTGATTATCAAAAGTATTGATCGTCTTGGAAGAAATTATGAAGAAATAATTGATCAATGGAGAAGAATAACCAAAGAGAAAGATGTTGCAATAGTTGTAATTGACATGCCTTTGCTGGATACAAGAAAAAAAGGACAGGACCTTACCGGTGTTTTTATAGCAGACCTTGTTCTTCAGATTCTCAGTTACGTGGCACAAACAGAAAGAGAGATGAATCATCAGCGGCAAAAAGAAGGGATAGCTGCAGCGAAAGCAAAAGGAATTCGGTTTGGAAGACCCAGAAAAGAAAGACCGGAGCAATACGAACGGGTAAAAAAAGAGTGGCTTTACAGTCATTTGTCAGCGCGAAAGGCAGGGGAATTGCTGGGAGTACATCATAATACATTTTTGACATGGATAAGAAGTGATGAAGAATGTCCGGATAAGCCCGGGGTACAGCAGCTGGATAGGACAGTGAGTGGATAAAAAGGCAAGCTTAATTCTCTAATAATAATGTGCTGGATATCGATTCATATTATTATACAATATTATACTTTTTTACATAGATAGATATGAAAATTTTGGGTCAATCATTTTTTCTGTGGGATTGAGTTGCCCCTATGGGATGGTATCTA
>JAUNAK010000085.1 GCA_030527665.1 Eubacteriales bacterium | reverse complement strand
AAGGACGCGATTCCTGACGAATCGCGCCCCAACTATTGACTTAGAACCAAAAAAACAGGAAGTGTACCGCCTGCATGAGGCGGAAACACTTCCTGTTTTTTCTTAGTTGAAAAGTCTCTTTCTTCTATAATAATTGGCAGGTTAAAATGCTCCTATCTTAGCCGGAGTCCGATCATCCCTTTATGCTTCGATCTCGATTTCTACCGGCTGTTTTCCGGTCAGTTCCGTACTTACCGGATCCGGCTGGCTGGTTCCCACATAGAAAATGAATCTCTTTGTATCCAGCACACGTTTTCCTTCCTCATTATATACAAGGAATGCTCTGGCCGGAACTTTCACTTCCACTGTTTTTTCCTCAGCAGCCTTTACAGATACACGTTTTATTCCGCACAGACTGTGATTGCGCGGTGCAAATGCGGAATCCGGTACCCTGACATATACCTGTACCACCTCGTCGGTATCAATGGTTCCTGCATTCTTCAGCTCCGCTTTTACCGTCAGCTGCTCTTTTTCGAAGAAAGCAAGGTCATTTTCCTCCAGTGCTTTCCGTACATTTTCCAGATCTTCCGCTGCAAATGCAGCACCGGTCGTTTCCACCTGTCCGTAGCTAAGACCGTAACCAAACGGATACTGGGCAGCATGTTCCATATACCGATAGGTTCTTCCCTGCATGGAATAATCCTCAAAAGCAGGCAGTTCTTCCAGACTGTTATAGAAAGTAACCGGCAGTTTTCCGGATGGTGAAACGGCTCCGAGAAGGATATCAGCGATTGCTTTTCCGCCCTCTGCACCCGGATACCAGGTCTGGAGAACAGCTGCAAAAAGCGGATCCTGCTTTGCGTAGTTCAGATCCATAGCCGATCCGGTAACATTCAGAAGAATGATCGGCTTTCCGGCTTTTTTCAACGCTTCCACCAGATGTCTCTGTGACTCCGGCAGCTGCAGATCGACTTTGTCTCCGGATGCATAGCTGTTTCCGGTATCTCCCTCTTCTCCCTCCAGCGTCTCATCCAGACCTACGCAGAGAATGACCAGATCGGAACGTCTGGCAATACCGACTGCTTCGGCAATGCGGTCATCCGGTCTGCCCAGATGCTCCACGCGATCCTTGAACAGATGACAGCCTTCCGAATAATATACGCGGACATCACTGTCCTCCAATGCATCCTGCAGTCCTTCCAGAATCGTTGTATATCGGCTTGCGGTTCCGTGATAATTGCCGATCAATGCTGCCCGGCTGTTTGCATTCGGTCCGATCACAGCAACGGCTTTGTGTTCTCCCTGCGCAAGTTTTTCTTTGCTTAACGGCAGTATTCCATCGTTCTTCAGCAGAACGATGCTCTTTTCTGCAGCTTGTCTCGCATAGGCAAGGTGTTCTCTGCTTTCCACCTCGGAATAAGGAACCGAATCGTATTCACTGCCGTCAAATAATCCAAGCAGATACCGGGTCGTAAACAAACGCACAGTTGCCGTACGGATCTGCTTTTTCGTGATCAGCCGTTCCTTATAGGCCTGCATCATGCACAGATACGTAGAACCGCAGTTCACATCACAGCCCTTGCTCATGGCCAGCGCCACCGACTGCCTCGGATTTCTGGTCACCATATGATTTTCATGAAAATCCTTGATTGCCCAGCAGTCCGATACATAATGTCCCTGGAACTTCCAGTCCTTACGCAGAATATTCTCCATCAGTTCTGTATGGGCGCAGCAGGGTTCACCGTTGGTCCGGTTGTAAGCACCCATGACGGCTTCAACACCGCCCTCTTTTACACACATCTCAAAGGCAGGAAGATAGGTCTCATGCAGATCCTTCTTGTTGACCTTTGCATCAAAATGATGACGCTCCGCCTCCGGACCCGAATGAACCGCAAAATGCTTTGCACAGGCAGCTGTCCGCAGATGCTCGCCGTCTCCCTGCAGACCTTTTACATAGGCTGTCCCCAGTTTTCCGGACAGGAACGGATCCTCCCCGTAAGTCTCGTGACCGCGTCCCCAGCGGGGATCACGGAAAATATTTACATTCGGGGACCATACGGTCAGTCCTTTATAGATATCCCTGTCTCCTTCACTTACGTACAGATTGTATTTTGCCCTTGCCTCCGTGGAAACGATCTCACCGACCTGCTCGATCATCTCTTCATCAAAGGATGCCGCCATGCCGATCGCCTGCGGAAATACCGTAGCAGATCCCGCTCTTGCCACACCATGCAGGGCTTCTCCCCACCAGTTGTATTCCGGAACCTGCAGCCGCTCGATTGCTTTGGCATCATACCGCAGCTGGGTCGTCATCTCCTCGACCGTCATCTGATCCACAAGCTGCTCCGCTTTTTTTCTCGCTTCTTCTCTTGTCATACTTACTCCTTCCGTATTTCCATTCGCAGATTCTTCCGTAGTATCTGCATTTTCACTGTATACAGCTCTGTTTCATCGCCGTATCTCCCCGGGAGACAGAAGATGTCCTCCCCGTAAGTCAGTGCCCGGCACTTCCACGGTTTTCTGTCCGCGTATTTTTACTGCTGCCGATGCCGCAGCAGATCTTTTTGTATACGGAAAATGCGGTGCCTGCACACCGCATTCTCCCCTCCCTCTCCAGAACTCTGTCCGATGCCGGAGTTTTCCGGCTTCCGGCAGAGTCATGGAAAATCATCCGTTCTCTGCATTTGTCAGCTGCACTTCCAGATATTCCATGACTGTCTGCAGCGCTTCGCCCGCCTGGGCTCTCCGGGATATGCCCATGTAATCATCCGTTCCCGGGATCTGCGCATAGCTCAGGAAAAATCCGTTCTCAGCAAGCATGCTGCTTTCCTCTTCCGGTGCGATCACCAGATCGACCAGATCCGTTCCGACCTTCACTGAGAAGGCCTGCATGCCATAGGAATCCCGCGCATCGTAATGTACGATCTCGATCGACTTTCCCGTTTTTTCGGAAAGCTCCTGCTGATACCGGACAGCCGCTTCCTCCGTCACATGATCGGTCAGCATGATCACCGTCACATCCGGTGCCGGGGGTGCAAAGAAAACCGACTTGACAAAATAAACTGCCACAAAGATCCCGACCAGAGCCGCAAGGATCTTAAGTCCGTAGTAATTAAAGATCCACTGTATTTTGTTTCTGAACGGCATCCGCCTGAATTTTTCAAGATTCATCCGATCCAAGTTCATTCTCCTCTTCAGCCGCATTCTCCGGTTCGGTTCCTTCCGAGTCTCTTCCCTCGACCCTCGTATAGATCTTTCCGAGGATCATGGCAATAAAATATGCCGGAAAACTGATTCCATATAAAAACCAGAACCCCATAAAATAATTGGATAAAAGCATCAGTGCGATCGGCGAGATCAGAATGATCACCATGCACAGCGACTGCGGAAAACATGCAAACATCAGCCGGATCGCATTCTGTATCGTCTGTTTCACACTGGCATCATAGCGGGCCAGGAGGGATGTATAATACTGCAGAAAAATCGCCAGCAGACCGGCGATGATGCCGATGCTGACACAGACAACGATATACAGATCGCCCCATCCGTCCAGAACGCCCTGCCGGATCATATATGCATTGGAAAACAAAATCAAAAAAGCAAGGAGAACCGGCAGAAATACCCTGGTTGCCGACTTGAAGTTCTCCTTGAAGGCTCTGAAAAATTCTTTTGTTATTCCGCTCTCCTGCTTTAATGTGATGTTCAAAAGAACACGATACATCGCAGTAAGTGCTGCCCCGGCTGTAAAAACCGGGATAGCACATACCAGAGTCAAAATGTTGATCCAGACCAGATCAACACATCTCCCCACGAAGCGAAAAAATGGATTATCCATACTGAAAATATACATAAATACAGCTACCTTTACTAACCTTTTACACCGCCAAGTGCTACACCGGCGATAATGTATTTCGAAAGCAGGAAATATACAATAAACAGAGGCAGAACCGTTAAGGTCAGACCCAGATAGATGCTGCCGTATTCCGTCTTGTAGATATCACCCTTCAGCAGGCTGACCATGATCGGCATGGTATATTTCTCCTGTTTTGTCAGAAGGATCATCGGAAGGAACAGGTTGTTCCAGGATGATACGAAGGAGAAGATCGCCTGTGTTGCCAGCGCCGGCTTCATGATCGGCAGAACGATCACATTGAAGGTATGGAACTCACCGGAACCGTCAATACGTGCCGAGTTCAGGATGTCCACATGCAGAGACGGGATCATGAACTGACGCATAAAGAATACACAGGTCGGTGCGGCGATTGCCGGCAATATCAGCGGCAGGAAGTTATTTGTCAGGTGGATCTTGTACATAAACTGATAGAAACCGATGCTGACCAGCTGTGCCGGGATCATCATGATCGCCATAATAAATGTAAAGAACGGCTGACGCAGCTTCCAGTCATAGGCAACCAGTGCAAATGCCGTCAATGTCGAGAAATAGATCGTACATGCCGTAGCTCCCAGCGAGATGAGCAGGGAATTCAGGAAACCTCTAAGCGGATTAAAGCTCTTTCCTGTCAAAATCGCAAGGTTTTTCAGCAGATATTTCGAAGGAATCAGAGAGATCGCATGTGCCTGGATCTGTGTTGTACTTCTCGTCGAGTTTACAACCATGATCAGGAACGGCATGATACTCAGGATCGTAAGTGCGATACATAAAAAATAAATGAGGAATTTTACGAAAGAAGAAGAACTTCTGCGATTTTTCTTCACTGTCTTTGCTTCTGCCATGTCTTACTTTCCTCCTTCCTTGATCTGTTTTGCCTGTTCTTTTCTGACCTTTTTGATCTGGCGGCGTTCTTTTACTTCCTGTTTATCCTGCATCAGGAAGAATACAAATGCGGAAAGTACAGCGATGATCAGGAACATGATCATACTTGCTGCGGATGCACGGTTGTACATATAGCTTCCGCTGAATGCCTGATTGTAAATGAAACAGCTTGTTGTCAGTGTAGCATTGTCCGGTCCGCTCTTAGCAACGAGGAGCTGCGGAATATCGAACATCTGCAGACCGCCGATCAAACTGGTAACCAGCGTGTAGATCAGAATCGTCCGCAGGTTCGGAATGGTGATATAGAAGAACTTCTGGATCTCGGTAGCACCGTCAATATCCGCTGCCTCGTAGATCTCCGGGCTGATACCCAGAATACCGGATACCAGAACGATCATCGTATATCCGTACCACATCCAGAACTGAATAAAGGCAACAACGCCTCTGGCAATGGTCTTGCTCTGCAGGAAGAAGACCGGGGCCTTTGTGATGCCCAGGCTCTGCAGCAGATCGTTCATCGGTCCCATCGGATAGCCGAACAGGGAACCGAACAGGATCGCAACCGTTGCCGCCGTAATAATATTCGGCATATAAAATACAACTTTAAAGAAGCCCTGACCTTTGATCTTATGACGAACACTGGTAAAGAGTGCCGCCAGAATCAATGCCAGAAGGATCTGCGGAATAAAGTTCCAGATCCAGATTCGGAAGGTATTGGATAATGCCAGCCGGAAGGTCGGTGCCGAAAGAATTGCCTTGTAATTCCGCAGCGGATCGTCCAGAAAATGGAAGTTTGTTGCTCCCAGACCTTTGAAATCGGTAAAACCAATGATAATCGTATAAATGATCGGATATAACGTAAATACACAAAACGTTATGATAAACGGAAGGCTAAAGATATATCCGAATTTCGCGTATGATATCCTCTTTTTCTGCATAATCATTTTCCTCTTCGTATCGATCGTTCAGGAATACGTATTCCCGTAAACCTTCGTGTAAGAATATCTCTTCGCCGGGGATACCCCGGCTTTTACAGTGTTTGTACAGGAATACCTGTTCCTGAGAACTAATGAAGGAGCGATGATGCTTCATCGCTCCCTCGTCGTAAACCCGCCTTGATCAGTCAGGTATTATCCAATTATTCTACGATGACATCAAGGTTATCAGCTACATTCTGTTTGAATGCGGAGATCGCATCCTCTTTTGATTTTTCGCCTGAGGTATATGTACGAACTGCATCTCTCCAGTACTGGTTAATTGTCTCATCGTACTGTGTTAAGTTCTTGCCGTTTGCATAGGTGTTAGCCGGTACGAAGTACTCAAACATGTTCTGTCCGCCAAGGAAGTCCAGAGAACCATCGGATTTCTCCATTACAGTGTTGGAAGCTACAGCATCTTTTGTGCCGCCTTCGCCGTTCAGAGTTCCGTTTGCCCATTTATACTGCAGGCCGTCTTCTGTGGCGTTCAGAGTGATCCACTCGATGATCTGTCCAACAGCTTCTTTCTTCTCGGAATCTTTGTTTGCCAGTACCCATGTGCCGCCCCAGAAGAAGCCGATCGGCGGATCACAAACTGCCCAGTCACCATATGTTCCTTCACCAACAGCCTCGCCGCCGCAGTTCGGAGCCAGTGTGTAGTTGATCAGCCAAGCCGGTCCGAAGAAACCGAAGATCTGTTTGCTGCCTTCGCCCTTCATATCAGCGAACCATGCATCCTGCCAATCCTGTGTATCATTGTGATAATCGTTGTCTTTTAACTGTTTGGAGAGATCCATGAATGCTTCTCTCTTCGGGTCGATGTTCAGTTTGCCGTCTACGATCCAGCCCTGATCGGAGCTGTTCTCAACTGCGTGCCAGATATCACCGTCACCGGATACGATACCATAGCCTTTAGCCTTCAGATCTTCTGCTGCTTTGAAGAAGGTATCCCAGGATCCTGTTCCGCCGCCAATGATCTTGCTGATCTCTGCCGGATCATCGGTTCCCCATGTATCTTTTGCAATGCTTCTTCTGTAGATGAAGCATCCGCCGGTAGCCTGGTATCCAAGACCTACAACATCGCCGTCAGTGTTTGTTCCGATATCAACGGAATACTGTGCGATCTGTGCGTCTTTGATTGCTGCGTCAACATCGATTCCCAGATCCTTGTACGGAGCTGCATAGCCGCTTGCATCACCCTGTGTATATTTCAGAACGAATGCAGACTCTGCACAGTACATATCCGGAGCATCTTTTCCGCCGCCTGCCAGTGCCTGGTCCAGAGCCGGCTGATAAGCGCCGTCTGTTGTAGCGATGATGGTTGTATTGATGTCATAGTTGAAGTCCGGATTTGCTTCTTTGAACTTCTCAACCATTCCCGGAACCTCATCCGTGAATGCCCATAAGTTAATTGTTCCTGCGGAATCTCCGGATTTCTCCTCTGCTGCCGGTGCTTCAGCTTCCTCAGCTGCCGGTGCCTCGGATGTAGCTTCTGCTGCCGGTGCCTCAGATGCTGCATCAGCTGCCGGAGCATCGCTCTGTGCTGCGGATCCGCATGCGCTTAATGAACATACCATTGATGTTGCAAGAAGCATTGCCATTACTTTTCTCTTCATACTCATATCCTCCTGATATTTGTGATTTATGTTTTTCTGCTGCTCTCAGCAGTATCACATCTGGTTGATTGTATCTTCCGATCGATTTATGCTTCGAGTTTCTTCACTGTTCTGCCTTCCTGCAGACGGCCGGATACGATAACCCGGTCCATGATCACTGTCTTGGAATGCTCGATCAATTCGATCAGCTTGGATGCGGCGGTCTCACCGAGAACCTTTGTATCCTGTACATAGGTTGTCAGCGGAGGACTTACAATACGTGAAAGTCCGATTCCGTCATAGCCGACTGCCGATATATCCTCCGGAATTCGAAGTCCGGCTTCATGAATGGCATTCATTCCGCCGATATAGGAAAAATCATCCGGGAAAATAATACAGGTCGGCCGCTCCTTCATCTGCAGGAGCTGCTGCGTTGCCTTGTAGCATAATTTTGACTCATGATATCTTCCAGGAATCACATATTCTTCCGGGATCTCCAGTCCGTTTGCCTCGCAGGCCCGGTAAAAGCCGGTCATGCGGTTCCTGGTAACTGTCGTATCGTCACCATAGATATAGGCGATCTTCCTGTGACCCATGCTGCATATATAATTCACCAGCGTCATCATTCCGTCTGTGTTATCCGACAGAACAGCAAGACGATTGTTGAATACATGGTCAATGGTGACGACCGGAAGCCCCGATTCCACCAGCTCCACCACCTGCGGATCATTGAAATTCACACAGGCGATCACCACACCGTCTACGCCTCTGTACCGGCTGTGCTGAAGATACGTCGTTCCATGTTCTCCAACATTACGATTGATGAATGTAATATCATACCCATGTTTTTCTGCCTCGCACTTGAGACTGTCAAGCACCGCTGAAAAATATTCATGTGTCAGACCGCTTTCCTGTTCATCGACGAACAATACGCCAATATTATAGGTACGATTCGTCTTCAGCGCTCTTGCTGCGGAATTGGTCATGTACCCAAGAGCTTCTGCAGTTTTCAGAATTCTAGACCGGGTATCCTCTCCGATATCCGTTCGACCGCTCAATGCCTTACTGACCGTGGCAATCGAAACTTCACACTCTCGTGCGATATCCTTCATAGTTACCATACTAACCACCTGCTGCTCTTCGTTTACGTGTTACTCAATCGTTTTCGTATCTTTACAATACTCCTTTCCGCCTCCCCTTTCAAGCTTTTTTTCGAAAACAAATACATTTTGCACATATTGTTCTGTTTTTTTCGCAATTTTTATGCATTTTGTCAATTGTTTCGTGACAAATAATAAATCGTTTTCGTTCTATATCCGCCCCCATTTGAGTCTTTTCCTATATAATGTTGCGAAAACCTTTACTTTTCTTCGCCAGCCCTATTGCATTTTTCTGTATTATTCGTTAATCTGTCTACAAATACACTTGTACAAGGGTATTCGTTTATTTAATCCGTTATCTTAAACGTTTTCGACATTTTAATTTTCAGGAGGCTCACATGAAGTTCGGATACTTTGATGATGCAAATCGCGAATACGTCATTACTACCCCTCGTACACCACTGCCCTGGATCAATTACCTTGGTTCCAAAGACTTTTTCAGTCTGATCTCCAACACTTCCGGCGGCTACAGTTTCTATAAGGATGCCAAGCTGCTCCGCCTGACCCGCTATCGCTACAACGACAGCCCCATGGACAGCAACGGCCATTATTACTACATCAAGGATAACGGAGTGATCTGGAACCCGGGCTGGCAGCCGGTTCAGACAGAGCTGGATTCCTATATCTGCCGGCATGGTCTGGGCTACACGGTGATTACCGGAAGCAAAAACGGCCTTACCGCTAAACAGGAGACTTTTGTTCCCGTTTCCGATACCTGCGAAGTGACCCGTATTACTCTTACCAATGAAAGCGATTCTCCGAAGAACATCGATCTGTTCAGCTATGTAGAATTCTGCCTGTGGAATGCACAGGATGATTCCCAGAATTTCCAGCGCAACTTCTCCACCGGTGAAGTGGAAGTTGTCGGCAGTACGATCTACCACAAGACGGAATACCGGGAACGCCGCAATCATTATGCAGTCTTCTCCGTAAACAAGGAAACCGCCGGCTTCGATACCAGCCGTGATGCATTTGTCGGTCTGTACAACGGTCCGCACAACCCGGAAGCGGTAACTAACGGCACCTGCAGCAACAGCATCGCTCACGGATGGGCACCGATCGGCAGCCATCATCTGAAGATCGACCTTGCTCCGGGCGAATCCCGGTCCTGCATCTTTGTTCTGGGCTACTGTGAAAACCCGAAGGATCAGAAATTCTCGGCACCGGGTATCATCAACAAGGATCCTGCTGATCAGCTTCTGGCCGGATATCAGACCGACGAACAGTTCGATGCAGCCCTGGATGCTCTGAAAGCCGAATGGACCCGCCTGCTGTCCGCCTTCTCGATCAACAGTGCAGACGAAAAACTGAATCGTCTTGTCAATATCTGGAACCAGTACCAGTGTATGGTCACCTTCAACATGAGCCGTTCCGCCAGCTACTTCGAAAGCGGCATGGGACGAGGCATGGGATTCCGTGACAGCTGCCAGGACCTGCTTGGCTTTGTTCACCTTATTCCGGAGCGTGCAAGAGAACGTATTCTGGATATTGCCAATACCCAGTTTGAGGACGGAAGTGCATATCATCAGTACCAGCCGCTGACCAAACGCGGCAACCTGGACGTAGGAAGCGGTTTCAATGACGATCCGCTGTGGCTGATCGCCGCTGTGGCTGCTTATCTTCGCGAGACCGGCGACTTCACGATCCTGGATGAAATGTGCGATTTCGATAACGACTCCTCCAAGGCAGTTCCGCTTATGGAGCATCTGCGCCGCAGCTTCAATTACACCGCAACACACAAAGGTCCGCATGCACTGCCGCTGATCGGCCGTGCCGACTGGAATGACTGCCTGAATCTGAACTGCTTCTCCGAAGAACCCGGTGAAAGCTTCCAGATCACCGGCCCCAGCGAAGGTCCGGTTGCCGAAAGTGTATTTATCGGCGGTATGTTCGTAAAATATGGAAAAGAATACGCAGAGATCTGCCGCTGCATCGGTCTGAACGATGAGGCAGACAGCGTTTTGAGAGAAGTTTCTGAAATGGAAAAAGCCCTCCTGGACGGCGGCTGGGACGGAGAATGGTTTGTCCGTGCCTACGATGCCTACTCCAATCCGGTCGGCAGCCATGTCTGTGAGGAAGGCAAGATCTTCATTGAACCGCAGGGCATGTGTGTTATGGCCGGCGTCGGCGTTGAGACCGGTGAAGCTGCCGCTGCTCTGAACAGCGTAGAAAAGCATCTGGAGACCGAATACGGTATCGTACTGAACCAGCCGGCCTATACCCGCTATCATGTGGAGCTTGGTGAGATCAGCTCCTACCCGCCGGGATACAAAGAGAATGCCGGCATCTTCTGTCACAACAACCCGTGGATCAGCTGTGCGGAAACCGTTCTGGGTCACGGCAATCGTGCCTTCAGCGTCTTCCGCAAGACCTGCCCGATCTACCTGGAAGATAAGAGCGAGATCCATCGCACCGAGCCGTATGTATACTGCCAGATGGTAGCCGGCCGGGATGCCGCCACCCACGGCGAAGGAAAAAACAGCTGGCTCACCGGAACCGCTGCATGGACCTTTACATGCATCAGCCAGTATATTCTCGGCATCCAGCCTACCTTCAGCGGTCTGAAGATCGATCCATGCATTCCGGATTCATTGGAAGGCTTTACCTGCGAACGTACCTACCGCGGTGCGGTATATCACATCACCGTTGATAATTCCGCAAAGGTACAGAAGGGCGTAGTATCCATGCTGGTAGACGGAAAAGCCGTTGAAGGATGTACGATTCCGTTCGAAGAAGGCAAGAAGGAATACACCGTAGTTATTACTATGGGTTGATATTATATCAAAAGCCATATTCTATTCATATAAAAAGGGCACTTGATTTCTCAAGTGCCCTTTTTATGGCTCTAAAATAAATGTTGGGGCGCGATTCATCAATCCTTATCGAGATTGATAGT
>JAUNAK010000145.1 GCA_030527665.1 Eubacteriales bacterium | reverse complement strand
TTCCAGTAGATCACATCTGAATTTTCATCTATTGGAACCGAAGCAGAAATACCGTAGGAAATCAGAATATCAGATCAAAGAGGCGGGATGTCGAACTCGAAAAGATAGTATTCGTCTGGTAGAAGCACTGGTTACCGCCAGCCCGGAGTTCTTTCAAGGAAAAACGCAGACAGAGATCAGAACATTCTTCCAGGAAGCGTTAACCTTCTTACAAGAGCATCAAGCACCGGAGACCTTTGTCTCGGCTGTGGTTCATATGGATGAAAAGACACCACACTTGCACGTAACATTTGTTCCGCTGACGGAGGATAAGCGGCTTAGTGCAAAAGAGATCCTCGGTAATAAAAAGAAGCTGACGCAGTGGCAGGATCGGTTCTGGGAACACATGGTAAAGAAATTCCCCGATCTGGAGCGAGGAGAAAGTGCCAGCCTGACCGGACGGGATCATATCCCACCGAGAGTATTTAAGGAAATGACTCGCTTGACCAGGCAGAAGGAAAAACTGGATGAATTGCTCACAGGAGTAAATCCATTCAATGCAAAAAAGCGTTCTGAGGAAATCGGAAAGATTTTGGATAAATATATCCCGGACGTGGCAGAGATGAAAACAACGTTAAAGAAATATAACGTCACTTTTACGACTACCACAAAGGAAAATAAGAAACTGAAAAAGCAGAATGCAGATTTGGAAAAACAGATTGAGTCAGCGAATAAAACGAGTGTTACGAAACGGCTGGAGGATATCAATCTTAGGCGAAACTATGAAGAAGTAACCGCCATTCTGGAGAGGATTCCACCGGAAATCTTACAGATGTATGCAAACGGAACACATCAGAGAGCAGACAGGAGGGAAAATGCCTATGACAGATAAGTGGAGTGGACTTGCTGATTTGCTGGCAACACTCATTGAAAGACATGCTGCGGAACTAGATCTGGAACATCTCCCTAATAGGAGAGACGAACCGGAAGAAAAAGAAATTTGTGAAAGTTATCCGATTGATTATCAGAAAGCAGCATGATAAAATAAGATCATGATATATATGTCCAAACTCATCTGAGATACTATTGGGTGGGTTTGGATTTTTGAAAGGAGAAGCGTCATATGGATGTAGGAAAATCGAATATCATTATTTATTCTACCGAAGATGGACTTGCAAATATTGAAACTACGTTTGATGGAGATACGGTTTGGCTGTCGATCGATCAGATGGCAGAACTGTTTCAAAGAGATCGAAGCGTGATCGGAAAACATGTAAGAAATATTTTTAAAGAAGGTGAACTGCAGAAAGAGTCAGTGTGGGCAAAATTTGCCTACACTGCTACTGATGGAAAAACATATGATGTAGATTATTACAATTTGGATGTAATTATCTCTGTCGGATACCGTGTAAAGTCCAAACGAGGAACACAATTCCGTATCTGGGCAACGGGTATCTTAAAGGAATATATGCGTAAAGGATTTGCCCTTGATGATGATCGTTTGAAGGAACTTGGCGGCGGTGGATACTTTAAGGAATTACTGGATAGAATCCGGGACATTCGTGCATCGGAGAAGGTATTCTATCGCCAAGTATTAGAGATTTATGCGACCAGTATTGATTATGATCCAAAAGCGGAGATATCGATCACATTCTTTAAAAAGGTACAGAACAAAATTCATTATGCGATTCATGGACAGACTGCAGCTGAGGTTATATTTACAAGAGCGGATGCGGAAAAAGAGTTTATGGGACTTACAACCTTCAAGGGAAATCAACCGACCTTAAAGGAAGCAGTTATTGCAAAGAACTATCTGTCAGAAAAGGAACTGCGTTCCATGGGACAGTTGGTATCCGGATATTTGGACTTTGCAGAGCGCCAGGCAGAGCGTGAACAGGCAATGACTATGAAAGACTGGGCTGAGCATCTGGATCGAATTCTGACGATGAGTGGGGAGCAGCTGCTGCAGGGAAATGGCAGTGTATCTCATCAGCAGGCGGTCGATAAGGCAAAGGATGAGTATAAGAAGTACAAGGAACGAACCATCAGTGATGTGGAAGCGGATTATCTGAATTCTATCAAATTTTTGGAAAAGAGAACAGATAAGAAATGATAGATCATCTACTACATACGAAGGAACAAAAGAGGACTCATTATGAAGGATGAAAAGA
>JAUNAK010000084.1 GCA_030527665.1 Eubacteriales bacterium | reverse complement strand
ATGCTGAAAGGACGCGATTCCTGACGAATCGCGCCCCAACTATTGACTTAGAACCCAAAAAAGGAGCCGCCCGCAGGCAGCCCCTTAAAAAGTTACGATGTTATTTTTTTATTACTCTGCTTTATTAGCAGCAGCCATTTTTGCTTTCATCTCAGCGATCTCCGGGAAGTATTTCTTCAGCGGATAGAAGATCATGATGAGAAGGATGATACCGGATACGATAGCCGGAATCAGGAAACGGCAAATGTTTGTTGCAGTGATTGCGGACGGAACCTGTCCGAACGGACCAGCCTGTGCATCAAAGCCTGCAACAGCGAGAACTGCCAGCATACCGGAGTTGGTAATTGTGTTACCGCATTTCTGAGCAAATCCCTTAACAGAAGAGATAATACCGTTCAGCTGTTTGCCTTCTTTCAGCATGATAAAGTCGATGGTATCGTTTACCAGTACGTTTACAAGTGCGTTTACCATGGAACCTACTGCAGTTGCAACGAAGGAAAGGATGCAGCAGTACATGAAGTTCAGACGGCCTGTGAAGAACAGGATCACGTAGCAGATGATCGTCAGGATCTGAGATACGATCAGAGCCTTGTATCCGGTCTTGAATACTTTCAGGAAGATCGGCATCAGAACCATCATGGAGATCAGAGCACCGATGGAGATGAAGCCCATGTATGTGGAAATTGTTCCGCCGATCATGCCGCCGATATAAGCGCCAGAAGCTTCCTCGGTCATTGTTGCAACAGAAGCCCAGTCGATTCTGCCATTTGCCAGAATGTACTGTGCATAGTAAACGGAAGAGGTGAACATGAATCCGTAGGATACAGCAGCCAGGCACCATGCAACCATAACCGGCCAGATCTCTTTGTGACGGAATACATATTTCAGCTGTTTCAGACCGCCGTCCTCAGCACTCTTCGGAGCAACGTAACGTTCTTCGGAGCTCTTGTACAGAAGCCAGAAGGAAACGATTGCAAGTACTGCATAGGTACACATCAGGTTACGATATCCGTGCTGTCCTTCGCCTGTGCCGCCGAAGAGCTCAACGAGCTGGGAGTTGAAGGTGGAAGCAATGGTGAACATAAGAGCGCAGCATCCTGCACCGATAGAAATAACGCTGTTTCTCTCACCGTCATCCAGGGTCATAGCCGGCAGAATAGCCATCTGCGGCATGGTGTATGCAGTAACGATCATTCCATAGCACATGTAAACGATGCATACATAGATACATTTAGCCATCTGGTTGCCCTGGATAAATGCCGGGTTACTGAACATCAGGAACATATCGATCAGAAGCAGTACCGGCGGGAACAGGAACCATGTACGATAACGGCCCCATCTCGGATTGCAGGTGTCACAGATAACACCCATCATCGGGTCATTGATAGCATCCCAGAGTGTACAGATGAACAGAATAACGGACAGCTGTGCAGCTGTGATACCAATCTGCTCCTGTGCATACAGGGAGAAGTAGGATGCGATTGTAGCTGCGATCGCCATAGCACCGCCGTTAACGGAGGTTGCATGTGACCATACAAACAGCTTGCTCAATCCTTTCTTGTTTGTGTTTTCACTCATGTCTTAGTCTCCTTTTCATACCATTGAGTTTATACATATTTTATATTTTAATTCTTTTCTTAGAAAATCCTACGTCAGTTCTTATGAAAAAGCCGACATATTTTAATCATCGCTTCTAGGTTTTCGGCTTCTTCATCGGCATCGGGATTTTCGTCATCAGCAGGCGCATTATCTGTATTTTCGGACTCTTCGATACCGACATTTTTTTCGATGGCATTCTGACTGTTTTCAGTCGTATCATCATCGGAAGTACCGGACATTTCATCGGAAAAATCTGCTGAATCTGCAGAAAAACTATCCGCTAAAGCTGCCTTTTCCGCAAGCGTTTCAGCCTTATGTGCAGCAGGCTGTTCTGCCTTTTCCGGAGCAAGGATCAGCTGGTTGGCTTCTCTTCGTTCCTGTGCCAGTTTGTTTGCCCGTCCCTTCATCAGGAAAGAACCAATAACACCGGCAATTCCGAGGATCCAGCTTGCGATGGTTGCGGCCATGGTTCCTGTATCCATGGCTCCGCCGGCTCTCCAGATCTTCGTATTGTTGAATGCTGTTGTCAGAAGGAAAAAAGCACAGATAAAGAGGAAGGGCCAGACATTCCAGCGATAGGATTCGATCAGACCGGCTCTGGAGGAATCGTGAGCGGCTTTCCATTCATCGTAATTGACGAAATAGCTTTTTTCCTCCGCCGTCAGCTCTTCTCCTGCCATAATTTTTCGCTTCAGTTCTTTTTCCAGTTCTTTGTTCATGTGTTTTTATCTTCTCCTGGTTCTATTCTGTTTACATGGATGCTGCCATCTGCGTTTCGGGAATCTGATGGGTCCGTTTGTATTCCTGCGGTGAGAGACCGAAGTTCTGGCGGAATACTCTGGAGAAATGATCAGCAGAGTTATAACCGATCCGGTCGGCGATCTCGTTGATCTTCATATCGGTTCCGTTCAGCAGTTTCAGTGCTTCGGTCATACGAAGCTGTTTGACCATCTCCGTGAAGTTTTGTCCGCAGTTCTGTTTGATCAGTGTGCACAGATGCGGTTCGCTGTAATGGAAAGCGGCGGACAGAGAGGACAGGGTGACGGTCTGATAATTTTTCTGGATGTACTGCAGCACATGTGCAAAATCTGGATTGACCTGTGCATTATAGCGGCGCATGGTATGACCGGCGCTGCGCAGCAGATGGGAAAACAGCAGATGTACCCAGTTGACGCAGCAGAAATTGCTGTAGACATCGGAACGGCAGCATTCTGTCAGAATATTGCGGAAGATCTGTTCCAGACCCTTTGTTTCGGTTTCATTTACATGGAAGGACAGGTAATCCGGATAGCGGGAATTCTGATACGTAGAATTAAAAAACAGTGCCAGCAGATCTTTGCTGGACAAAATGTTAGAAAATACATGCGGCAGCGAGCTCTTACGGATCATGATGCTGTAGACGACCGCATCGTTCTCGACCTGAATGTCATGTCTGGACCCCGGAGAAAGGAGATACAGATCCCCGCTGTGCATGGTCCGCATCTGATCCTCGAAGTACAGGATGCAGGAACCGTAGGCTGCGTAGTTCAGCTCATAGTAGTCATGCTGATGGAGAAATACGCGGGTATTGCGGGGGTGACGGATCAGGAAAGCATCACGGCCCTCCGGAATCATCTCGTCTTCCGTCGATTTCTTGCTGACCGGCAGATGCGGATGGACCGGGAAATAGAAAGCATCTACAAGAGAGCTGAATTCCCGGCTGTCCATCTGCCGGTCGATTCCGGGTACAGCAGCCGCTTTCGGGCAATCCGACAGAAGCAGTCCCTTGATGTAGAGATAATTGGCTGCCTCCTGGCCGGTCATGCGCAGGCCGGTACGGTGGTAGTATTCATTGATCTGATTCTGATAATCGCCGTAAGTGATATAGTATTTCATGCTGTACCTCGGATATCTCAAGTTGGATACTGCCTGCAGATCTCTTAATACTTTTCGTATTTGAGAGCAGGGGTAAAATGCGAATTTTCGCAGATGATTATTTGCTCAGGAATTTCATGACTGCATCTGCGGATGCGGCTGCACCGCCGAGAGACTTCATGTCATCACTGAATTCTTTTGCGGTGTTGCGGTAGGACGGATCCTCCAGAAGTTTAACGATGGCTTCTTTCAGGGACTCGCTTGTGATGGCGTTCTTGTCGCAGAAGGCAAAGCCAAGTCCGTTTTTCTCGATCTGACGAGCGGTGATCGCCTGCTCATCCATCTGCGGAATTGCGATCATCGGAACGCCGTAGTAGATGGCCTCACCGGTACCACCCATACCTGCGTGGGTAATGAATACGGATGCCTGGGACAGAAGATCCAGCTGCGGAACCATCTGGCCTACTTCTACGTTATCCGGAATATCGGTCAGGGAAGCCGGATCGATTGCTCCGAGAGCTGCGAATACGTTGATATCCAGATCTTTTACTGCGTTGAACAGGATCGGATAATACTCCGGCCAGTTGTTGAATGCGGTTCCCAGAGAGGAGTAAAGCAGCGGCTTGCCGTTATCCGGAGCTTTCCAGCTTCCGAAGGTGGAACGTTTGCCGATCTGTACACCGGTGAATACGAAGCGGTCATCGAAGGTCTCGTTGTTCGGAACCAGACGTTTCTGTACCATTACAAGGTTCAGGTCGCCCTGACCGTCGAAGATCTCCTTTACAGTCATCTTGCGGCAGCCGTATTTTGCGGCATAGCCTTCAGCGATCTGGTCAGCTGCGACACGCATCGGATGATCTGCCGGAATGCCTTCGAAGGATGCGGATACGGAGTAGCTCTCGTTGGACGGATAGCTGGTGTAGATCATGATGTTCGGAACTTTCAGAACATCGGCTGCCATGGTACCTGCGATACCTGCGAAGTCATGGATGATCGCATCCGGACGATCCTCTTTCAGAACCTCCAGGATATCGTCGATGAATACGCCTGCCTCATTCAGGAACAGGAACGGTACAACTGCTGCTACGTTCTCTTCCTGCTCGCCTTCTTTTTTCTCTTCTTTTGTATCGTTGTGTTTGTCGTTGTCTGCCATCCAGGATTTCATGGCGACGAATTTTGCACCGGTCGGTTCAATAACCTTGCGGAAGTTCTCGGTTGTGAAATAGGTAACGCGAACACCGCGTTTTACCAGTTCGGTAACGAGAGAAAGGGTCGGGTTGATGTGTCCGAATGCTCCAAGGGATACGACTGCAACATGCATGATAAAATTCTCCTTTCATAAGTAAAAATTGTTTGGGTTGCATTCCTTTATCGATGTTTATGCTGCACGATTCCGCTGTGGGGATGCGCAGCATGAACATCGAATATAAAAGTTTCTTTTATTTCCGAACAGCCTCAGGGCTGTCAGGTTCTATATCAGCACTTCTTCAGTTCTGCGTCCATGGCAGCAAGCTGCTCTTCGGAAAGCGGAACGAACGGTGTATTGCTCAGCTGGATCATGTTCATGTCACGCATCGGAACCGGTGTTGCGGCCCAGGCGGGAACATAGGATTCCAGAACGGCTTTGGCTGCCGCATTCTCCAGAATATCGTTCATGGAGGAGCTGCTGCCATAGACCTTGATGATCGGTGTATCCGGTGTGTAACGGAAGTGGTAGGTACCTGCCTCCAGGCGGATCACGGAATCGTCTGCCTTGTTCGGAAGTGTCAGAGTTGCTGCTGCCCCGAACGGGATGGTTACGGTCAGATCAAAATCACCGGATGCCTCTACGGTCCAGTGGATCTCATAACGGCCGGCTGCGGATTCGTAGCCCATATCGCATTTGCGGATCCGGTAGTCCGGCTGCGGGATGATGTCTACATCGGTGAAGCCCGGTGCGGAATCTTTCAGGTGAAGACCTGCCATGTTCCGATACATCCATTCCACGATGCTTCCGAGGGAGTAGTGGTTCAGGCTGTTCATGTTGGTCGGGTTGATATGACCGTCCGGGAGAATGGAGTTCCAGCGCTCCCAGATGGTGGTTGCACCCATTTTTACTTCGTAGAGCCAGCTTGGAGAATCTTCATTCAGAAGAAGCTTGTAAGCCATCTCGTTATTGCCGTAATCGGAAAGGGTCTGGCAGAGGATCGGTGTGCCGACAAAGCCGGTCTTCAGATATCCCTTGTTGACTTTCAGTTTATCCAGCAGGAACTGTGCCAGTACCGGTTTGCTGTTTTCCGGAGCAAAATCCATGTACAGAGCCAGTGCATAGCCGGTCTGTGTGGTGATGGCCAGACGTCCGTTCGGTGTGAAGTACTCGGCCTGCAGTACAGCTTTGATCTCATCTGCAAGTTTTCCGTAGGAAGCAGCTTCCTCGGTCCTGCCCAGAAGAGCAGCTGCCTTTGCAACGATACGTGCGGAATTATAATAGTAAGCGGTTGCTACGTAGCCGTCTTCGGTGGAGCCTTTGAAGGTGTCATCACCTTCGCCGTCCAGGGCAAGCCAGTCACCGAAGTGGAAGCCAACATCCCATTTTCTTCTGCCGCCGGTTGCCTCATCGATGGCTTTGATGGAGTCTACCCATTTGGCCATGCTGTCGAACTGTTCTTCCAGAATGGAGAGGTCACCGTAGTAGCGGTACAGATTCCAGGGAACGATGGTTGCGGCATCACCCCATACGGAACCGGTCGGTCCGTCTTCGTGGAAGGCCGGAACAACGTTGGGTACATGTCCGAGCTCCAGCTGGGTCTCATAGAGATCGTGCGCAAATTTGCGAAGGAAGCTGTAGCTGTCCATATTGAAGCAGGCGGTTCCGGAGAATACCTGTGTATCGGCTGTCCATCCCAGACGCTCGCTTCGCTGTGGGCAGTCGGTGGGAACATCCACGTAGTTGCTCTTCTGACCCCAGAAGGCATTGGAAATCAGCTGGTTGACCAGCGGGTTGTCGGTGGAGATGCTTCCTGTTGTTTCCAGATCGGAGTACAGGGTGCATGCAGTAAAATCATTGACATCGATCTCTTCCGGGAAGCCTTCCAGTTTCACATAGCGGAATCCGTAGTAGGTGAAATGAACACGAACATCTCTTTCCGCTCCGTCGGAAACGTATACATATTCCGCTTTCGCATTAGACAGGTTGCCGTTGTAGAAATTGCCGTCCTCCAGATGCTCGCCGTACAGCAGGCGGACACGGGTTCCTTTCGGAAGCCGGGAGTGGAACTGCATGAATCCGGCCATGTTCTGTCCGGCATCCAGTACACGCTCACCGGCCGGTGTAACGATCAGGGTCGGCTTCCGTGTCTCTTTGACAACGACCGGAAGGGAATATCTGGCAGTGAGAAGTTCGGTTCCTTCATCCAGAAGATCGACCGGATGCTGTACCGGGGCTTCTTCAGAAGGGGTATAAACTTCGCCGTTGTAAATACTGTCGGAAGTCAGGTCACTGGCAGCTGCCTTCCAGCTCTCATCGGTAACGATGCGGGTGATGCTGCCGTCGGATGCGGGAAGAACCATTTCCAGCAGGAGCTTGTAGGTATCACCGTAGCAGTTCGGTGCATAATCCAGACCGAAGCGGCCTTTATACCAGCCGTCTGCCACATAGGCCTGCAGGATATGTTTGCCTGCGGAAAGGGAAACGGCATAGGTCTGATACTGGATCCAGCGGTTGTAATCATTGGAACCCGGAGCGAGATATTCATCGCCGATCTTCTCGCCGTCCAGGAAAAGCTCGTATACACCAAGGCCGACGGCATAGATGCGTGCATCGGAAACAGCTTCATCTACGGTAAATTCCTTAGAGAAGACCGGTGCCTGATCGCCCAGTGCCTTGCAGGTGATCCAGCGTGCTTCCCAGGGTTCCTCCATTTTTGCAGTTTCGAACCATGCGGTATCGCTCTCGCAGAAATCACCGTTGTCTGCCCAAACGGAAGCCTTCCAGTAGTAACGGGTTCTCGGCCGGAGTTCCATCTGCAGCGGAACACCGAGAAGAGAAAGAGATGCATCTTTTCCGGTATCGAAAAGAATGTCGGAAAAATCGGGATCGGAAGCGACACGTACCTGCATGGCCTGCGGTTTTTTGCCTTCGGTCTCTGTGACACGGAAGGAAACCTTCGGAGCGGCAAGTGCATATCCCAGCGGATTGCTTAAGTGGTTTACCTGCATTCGAGTTATGCGCATATGATTGACCTGACCTTTCATAAAGTAGTTGGTGCGGTTCACGATGACCGGTTCGGCATGTCTGCCTGCGGAATTCCGTGAACGGCACCTATTTGCTGGTAAATTCTGACTATTCATGTACAAGCCAAAATTTTGTGATAATTGAAGTATATTCTTTTTTTTGCGGGAAAGAAGTATAATCGTTTCCTGTTATGTGCAGAAATATTAAAAAAACACGGCAGGATTTGGTTGCGGGGGAAAATAATGGGAGTTACAATATTAAAAAATGAGAGTTGATATGAAAAGATGTCGGATGATGCAGCAACCGTACAGCAAAAACCAAAGAAAGGCTGTGCAAGAAATCGGATTTTTCGGGGATTTCTGCTGTATTTTCCCGACGGAAAGGAAAAAAGATGCTGAAAAAAGTACTTGTACAGGATCCTTCCTGTCCGTTTCAGCTGTCTGTGACGGATGAAGCACAGCCGGAGATCCGGTTCCAGAGTGAACTGCAGATCCTGTACCTGCTGAGCGGGGAAATGACCTGTACGTTGGAAGGCCGCAGCTATCGGCTGGGGCAGTGGGATTTCATTTTTATCAATACCTATGAGATCTACTCGATATCGACAGTCAGTCCGGACTGCCGGTATCTTCGTCTGAAAGTCGAGGAGAACCGCCTGCGTCCGCTGTTTTCTACAAAGCAGCCGATGCTGTTTCAATGGGAGGAAAGTCTGAACAACAGGGAGCGGGAGCTGTATCGGAGAGTAGCTGCCGGCATATGTGACATGGCGGTGGATGCGGTCAATCGTCCGCAGGGGTATCTGGCCTCGATCTACCGGAGCGGACTGGATGTTCTGGCCTGCCTGGAACAGCAGTGCCGGCAGTATGCGGTCACGGAAGGAGAGGAACGGCAGTCTGCGGCCTTTCGGCAGAAGGCCCGTGAGATCATGGATTTTCTGAATGAGCATTACACGGAACCGATCTCGCTGAACGATGCGGCAAAGCTGGTGTATCTGTCACCGCCCTATGTATCCAGAATCTTCAAGGATGCCTTCCGAATCGGTTTTCTGGAGTATCTGAATTATCTGCGTATTCGAAAGTCCCTGCCGATGCTGGAAAGTGACCGGCATATCATCGATATTGCGATAGAATGCGGTTTTTCCAATGCAAAGACCTACAGCCGTGTGTTCCAGGGAGAGATGGGAATTACGCCCACGGAATACCGAAAGCAGAAACGGGAGACGATATACCGGAAAAACGATCTGCCGGAATGGCAGTCCGAGAAAAAAGAACAGATCCTGACGCTGGTCGGGCAGGCGCAGAGTGCACTGCAGGAGGGCGGAGATACGGAGCAGTACCCGATCCGTTACGATTTCTCCCAACCGTCGGAACCGCAGGAGGAGCGGCCGTGGTATAAGGTGCTGAATGTGGGAATGGCATCCCTGGTGCTGCACCGGCATATCCAGGATGACATTCTGCGTGCGGAGAAGGAACTGCGGGTGGAGGATGTCCGTCTCACAGGTGTGCTGTCGGATATTCTGCAGATCTACCAGGAAGATGAATTCGGAAATGTGAGCTATTTCTGGGATATGCTGGATGAGGTACTGGATTTTCTGCAGGACAACAAGATTCGTCCCTTCCTCTGTCTGGGGTACATGCCGGAAAAACTGGCGGCCAGAAAGGTGGTCTCTCCCTATATCTGGAGTGCCAACACCAGCAAGCCGGCGTCGATGACCAAATGGTGTGCTTATCTGAGAGCGTTCCTTTCCCACCTGGTGCGCCGATACACCTATGAAGAAGTGTGCAGATGGAAATTCGAGTTCTGGAACAGTCCCCAGCTGCAGGGGTCCTTCTGGCACGATTCCAGGGAGGAATTCTATGAATTCTTTTTCCAGTCCTACATGGTATTCCGGCAGGTGCTGCCGGACGGCTGCTTCGGGTCTTCAGGTATCATTTACATCGACCAATACAAGGCGGTACGAGAGTTTCTTCAGTGGTGCAAGGAAAGAGGCGTACGGTTCGACATCTACTGTCTGCACAGCTATGAGCTGAATGATCCGGGTAATAGGGAAAATCAAAGTCTCAATGAACAGTATGCGAAACGTTCACTGGCGGAAAATGGGCGGGATTATCTCCTGAAAAGCATACATGCTTTTCAGGAGATTGTAGAGGAGCTGGACTACAAGGCTCCGATCTATATTACAGAGTGGAATATCAGTCCGTATTTTCATGATCTGACCAGAGACACCTGTTTTATGAGTACATATATTGCGGATATGATCAATCATCTGCCGTCCTCTGTGGCAAGTATCAGTTACTGGGCTTTGTCCGATGCCACCGGAGAACATACTCCCAATCAGACTCCGTTTGCGGGAGAACTGGGCATGCTGACCAGGACCGGTCTGGCAAAGCCGGCGTATCTGGTGTTTCTGCTGCTGGTGCTGATCCGCGGAAAGGTGCTGGAATCCGGCGAGAATTATATGATCACCCAGTCTTCTTACGGATGGCATATCCTTATGTACAATGCAACGTATTATACGGAGGATTTTCTGCAGAGCAGCCGCCGTCTGCAGTCCGGTACGGACCGTTATCAGGTATTTAAGGAGAAAAAAACGCTGCGTTTTAATCTTCACCTGACAGTACCCGAGGGGTATTATCGCCTGGAAAATCATTTTCTGAACAGAGAAGAGGGATCGGTCTATGATGCCTGGGCAGCCATGGGCGGACCGCGTTATATGGACCATACCACGCACCGGCTGCTGCGGAGACTGGCTGCACCGAAGATACAGGTACAGTATAAGGTATTGTCCGGCAATGTACTTTTTTCGGAGGAAGTGCCTCTGCACGGGCTGCAGATTCTGAGTCTGGTACGGATCGAAGATCCGGCAGACGGGTGGAGAGAAGGGTGAGACAGGCTGAGCGTGGAGAGCGCCGAAGATGTTCGTCTTGTGCTGACTTTAACGAAACGAACATCTCCGGCGCTAGGTATTGCAGATATGTTGAATAATTGCAGAGTCAATAATCCAGACTCAGTAATTTCTGCTTCTGTGTCTGGAATTCTGCTTCAGTGATAATTCCATCATCCCGTAGTTTTTTGAATTTAAGAATCTCATCGGCAACAGAAAAGGCGTATATTGCTCTTGCACCGCGCTCATGTTTCGCATCTTCCGTAGAATTATCTGCTTTCTCTTCTACAATTTGCTTTAATACAACGGCTATCTTGTTGCAAAGACTTACCTTTTCTTTATAGAGATCAGAACCTTTATCTATAGTAGTGTTCACAAGATGTATTTCTTCGATTTTCGCATCCAGTCCTTTAAACATCAGTACGATATCCAGCTGTGATATCAGGTTTTGTGTTTTTTTGGAACCTGCACTGCCTATAATTGCTCCCGATGTTCCAGCAAGAAGCATGCCTATTGCAGCTGATCCGCTTCTTCCGGTTGTTAAAGTGTTTCCTTCTTCAACAATTTTATAATCCAACAGCTCATCAAATGAGTGATAAGTTATATATTTTCCTGCACATAAAACGGCAAAGGTTCGGTTTGCAGAATTTACTTTAAACAGGTCTTCATAATTTATTGTCGTTTCTTCCGGAAAATACTGACCGATATCATTCTGAAGTTCTTCGAAAGAAGAGTGTCCCTGAAGTATCTCTTCTATCTCATGCTTGATTCCTTTTCTTGCCTTATCCTGGAAGGAATCTTCTACAGGATAGTTTATTTTTTTATAAACATTATCAATACATGCAGAAATTTTTTTATTGTCCGTCCGTTTCCATGTTGGTTTGAAGTGGATAAGTCTATAATCTGAATTGCAATTTGCACAAACATAGTGAAAAGTAGTACCGAAAGGATAAGATTCTTCCATAATTCCTATTTTTTTCTGACAGATCAAACATATTTTTGCCATATAACACCCTCCTCAATTCATAATTAAATTTATGAATTGAGTATACCATAGAATGAAAAAAACAGGCAGGAATCCCTATGTTGAGAATCCTGCTTGCTTATTTTAGTTGAAATATACCTTTTTTCAGATTTTCCGGAAAATTTTTTCCGGACTTTCCGGACTTTC
>JAUNAK010000022.1:21238-39645 GCA_030527665.1 Eubacteriales bacterium | reverse complement strand
CACCACAGGTGTGGTGTGGAGCAAAAGTGTGCAACTTGTTATTGCAATTTTGGGTAAATAAAAAATGATATGCAAATAAAAAAAATGATATACGATTCTTCCCATTATGAATATACTGCATTACAGACAGAGATACTTCAGGTTGAAATGAATGTGAGGATAAAGATATGAATACATATGTATATGATGTTTTTGAACTGTCATTTCATGGCAGAACTTCCGGCAACCCCTTCACGGATTATGAGATCAGGGCAGGTTTTACCGGTCCGGAGACGGATGTTCAGCTGTCCGGATTTTATGATGGAGACGGCGTGTATAAGGTTCGCTTTATGCCGGAGAAGGCGGGAACGTATCATTATGAAGTAAGTGGAAATTTCTGTGATGAGGCGACAGAGCAGAAACAGCCGTTGGCAGGTTCTTTTACAGTGGAAGAGAATCCGGACCAGTCCATGCATGGTAAGGTACAGGTGGCAGATTCCTATTATCTTGCCTACGCAGACGGAACCCCCTATTATTCGATCGGAACGACTTGTTATGCCTGGGCAACGCAGAATATGGAGCTGCAGGAACAGACGCTGGATACCTTGTCAAAGAGCAGTTTCAATAAGATCCGTTTTTGTATTTTTCCGAAATTCTATCGTTACAACGAGCATGAACCGATCATGTATCCGTATGAGAGAGGAGAACAGCGTGGTATCGATTGGTCATTGAAGGAAAATAACATCAATCTTCCGTTCCATACCGATAAAGAGATTCTGGATATCACGGATTTTGACTGCTTTCGTTTCAATACGGAGTATTACAGGCTTTTGGATCAGAGAATTGCGCAGCTCTGTGCACTTGGAATAGAGGCGGATATCATCCTGTTCCATCCGTACGACAAATGGGGCTTTGGTAATATGACGATGGAGTGCAATGAACTCTATTTGAGATATGTCACGGCCAGATTCGGTGCATATTCCAATGTATGGTGGTCAATGGCAAACGAGTATGATCTGACAGTAAAGACTGCGGAGCAGTGGGAAACATTGGCAAAAGTCGTTATTGACAATGATCCGTACCATCATATGATTTCGATTCACAATTGCATTGACTTTTATGATTATAAAAAAGAGTGGATCACGCACTGCAGCATGCAGAGGCAGGATGTCTACAAGTGCACCGAGTATACGGATGAGTATTTGAGAAGATTTGGCAAGCCGGTTGTCTGGGATGAGATTGCATACGAAGGCAATATTAATATGGGATGGGGCAATATTACCGGTGAAGAACTGGTGAGAAGATTCTGGGAAGCGTCCCTGCGCGGCGGATATGCCGGCCATGGAGAAACCTATGAGAACGAAAATGATATTCTCTGGTGGTCTCATGGAGGGGTTCTGCATGGAAACAGCGAACCGAGATTTGCCTTTATGAAACAGATCCTGGAGCAGACACCGGGTCACTATCTGAAATACGTGCGCCGCAGTTTTGATGAGGTGGTTGGTGTTCCGTATCATTCCAATGCAAGGGACTGGGATGTATTTCAGGAAGTTCCGTTCTACGATGATTATGAGGTTCACTATTTTGGAGGTACAAGACCTGCATTTCGTGAGTTCGACTTCAAAGAAGATGAAATATTCCATGTAGAGATCATTGATACATGGAATATGACCGTTACCGATGCGGGAAATCACAGCGGATATACCCGCATCAATCTCCCCGGAACGCTGTATATGGCGATCCGTATCCGAAGAGTAAAATAAAAATTTATAATTACACAAAATTGATTTATCGCTTATGCCGGTATGACTCAGGAGTCATACCGGTTATTTTTTTGAAAATCGCGCAGAAGTAGCTTTCAGAGGAAAAAGAGAGAATGCTGCTGATTTCTGCCAGGGTTTTCGCTGTTCCATCCAGAAGTTTTTTTGCTTCTCTGATTTTTTCTTTCTGAACATAGCTGCTGATTGTCATACCGGTTTCCTTTTTAAAATGTGTACTGAGATAGGATTCGCTCAGCTCAAAACGATCTGCAAGTACGCGTGTACTGATTTTCTCGGAAATATGGCTTTTTGTGTATTGAGAAACTCTGTGGACAAGTAAGGAATCCGAGGGGAGTTCCTGCAATTCGGCATTCATTTTTGTATATTCGAGAATCAGGGCAAAGAAGCAGTCCGTGAGGTCTCCCATGGATTTTGCGGAAATAATTTCCGCGTGATAATGACTGCTGACAGCATCGGCACGTCTGGTATCGACTCCGTTTTGAATGCTGAGACGGGAAGCCATCATATTGGCATTCGAGATGAAATATTTCACCTGTGTAAGATCTCTCGGATTACCGGTTTTCAGCGGGAGAATTTCTTCCTGGTAGAGACGGTTGATTTCCAGAATATCACCCTGCTGAATACTCGAGAGAATCCGCTGTTCCAGGTCAAAACCATCATAATGCGTTTCTGTGTCGACAGAGACATACTGTTTGATACTGTATGGAAGCGACCAGTGGAAAGCCAGATGTTTTATGGAGATGTCTGTATCCAGCTGCAGAAGTCTGCACAGAATCTGAATGGCAGATTCTATACTGTCCAACGTGTGAGGGCTCACGGAATCAAAATAAAGCTGAATGGTATGCATGTCATTCAGCTTTCTGCCGATTCGATTGGTGATCAGAAGGGCCTGACGATTGCTGCAGTCTGTGAGCAATGTCGGTCCCACACAGATGGTACGTGTGGAATCCGGAATCCGGATTCCGGCAAAATAGAGATATTCCGGTGTACAAATCTGCCATACCGTAGGAAGCGGCTCGGTCAGGGAGGCAAACAGGAGCATCGGCAGATTAAAATCCTGCTCTACCGCGGCATATTTTTGCTGAATGATATCCTGCTCAAAGACGGTAATCGGGAGTCTTGTTGCATGATGAAACTGCTGAAGCAGTGGATAGAAATCTGAGGCCTGACGGGTTTGCATGGATAGAGTCCTCCGTTGTGGATCGAAAATAGATTATCTGGAAATATTAAAAAACAGAAATCCTGCGCAGGGTGTCATGATATATGAAAAATATAACATACACAGAAAAATATTGATATATAAATGGGCGCTTCAAAGATAAAATGATGTCAACAAATGAGCATTTCGGGAGCGAACAGGAGGCTGCTATGGAAGAAAAGACATTGTATCAACCGAGTGAGGATTCTTATTTTGCAAAGCCCTATATCGATGTGGAGGAGTGGCGGGATACCCCGGTACGGCATTATTTTGTTCATGGTGGTTTTCAGGGAACGGATATAGACGGAAAAAATGAATGCAGATTCTGCTTTTATTTTCCGGATAAAGATAAATATGAGAATCGATTTTTTCAATATCTGTCTCCGGCTCCGGAAAATGAGCATTCCAGTGAAAATCTGGAAGGTGAAGATGACAAAATCTCGTTTGCGCTTACGCATGGAGCCTACTATGTGAGCTCCAATCAGGGAGGTTTTATTCCGGGCGGAGATCCGTCCCGCTTGTATAAAACAAGTGCGAACACTGCGGAATACAGCCGCAAAGTGGCATTGCGGATTTATGAGACGGATAAAAGACCATATGGATATGTCTTTGGCGGAAGCGGCGGAAGCTTCAAGACGATGAGCTGCATTGAAATGACGGAAGGCATCTGGGATGGTGCAGCTCCCTATATTCTGGCAAATCCAATGGCGACACCAAATGTATTTGCCCCGAGATGTCGGGCAATGCGTGTACTTGGGGAAGAGGGAATCGCCCGGGTGATCGATAATATGTCTCCCGGAGGAAGCGGTAATCTGTACGATGGCTTGAGTGAGGAACAGAAGGAAGTTCTTGCTGAGACAACCCGTATGGGATTTCCGAAGCGCGGATGGTTTCTCGGTAAGACGATGGGGGATGGCTCACTTATGGTGCTGGCTCCGTTTCTCTATCAGGTATGTCCGCAGTATTTTACGGACTTCTGGACAAAGGATGGATATGCCGGTGCGGATCCGAACAGCAGTGAGGCAAAGGCAAGAGTACAGTTTGTTACGAAAGTTTCCCGATTATTGCTGCCTGAAACCCGGGAGACGAGGAAAAACTATAATGCGGATAACAGCTGGTGGAGTACATTGACCGATAATAGTAAGACTCCGCAGATCGTTCCGGAAGAACTGCCTTCCGAAGAGGCATACCTGGTACATTGCAGACTGAAGGTGTTATCCGGAGCTGCCAAAGGCAGGGAGTGTGTCATAGATACGATCCGGAACGGAGTGATCAGCATACACAGAGCCGGTGAGGGGGCAGCAACCGACAATGTGTTACAGGGAATTGCAGTCGGCGATGAAATCATGATCGATAACAGCGATTATCTTGCTATGCAGACTCTGCAGAGACATCAGATTCCGGATGAGACTTATGAAGTTTATGATCAGTACCGCAGCGAAGACGGAAGTACGAAATATCCACAGCTGCCGTTTTTGATTGCACCTCTCATCGCGCAAAATGCCGGTGGAAGTGTTCCGACAGGAAATATTCATGGGAAGGTCATGGTCAATTGTTCCGTTTTGGATGAGAGTGCATTTGCATGGCACGGAGACTGGTACAGAAAAGCTGTTCAGAGACATCTGGGTGAGCAGATCGATGAACAGTTCCGGCTTTATTATAACGATAACTGTACCCATATGGACAGTGTCAGGGAATTGGCAGAACCGCAGTATGAGATCGACTATCTTGGTATGCTTCACCAGACAATGATGGATCTTGTCAACTGGTGTGAAAACGGGGTCGCTCCGGCAGCCGGAACAACGTATAAGGTGGAAGACGGGCAGGTGATCGTTCCGGAAACCGCAGAGGAGCGCGGCGGTCTGCAGCCGGTTGTTCATGCTTATGTGGATGGAGAAAAAGCAGTGAAAGTCCGCACAGGACAGGAAGTATCTTTTACCGCAGAGATAACGGCACCAGTCGGCGGCGGAATGATTACAGAAGCTGCATGGGATTTTGAACGTACCAATGATTTTTCGCAGTTGGAAGAACTGGAACGGACAGAAAATGGAAAAAAGGCAAAGGTTCACAGTGTGCATACATTTTCCGTACCCGGAACGTATTTTCCGGTGATACGTGTAAAAAGTCAGCGAGACGGTTCCGGGGAAGATATTTTTACACAGTGTAAGAATCTGGACCGTGTAAGAGTGATCGTTGAGTAAAGGGGGAACAAAATGGAAAAAACGATGCAGGAAGATCGTATAGGTGTGGGAAAGTTACTGATCTGGCAGAGCAGTGTGATGTCGAGAACGGTTACGGTTCTGATCATGGGGTATCTGATGGTGTACTGTACCGACTTTTTGAAAGTTCCGGCTGCGGGTGTCAGTCTGATATTGGTACTTAGTAAGCTGGTAGACGGTATTACGGATGCTTTTGCCGGGTTTATTGTAGATAAAACAAAGACCCGATGGGGTGTAGCAAGACCGTACGAGATTTTTATTGTGGGCCTCTGGATCACGACGTGGCTGATGTTTTCCTGTCCGGCGGAATGGAGTACTTCACTGAAATATGTATGGATATTTACTATGTATGTACTCGCGAATGCAGTATGTACAACCTTCTTAAATGCAAACGGAACCCCCTATCTGGTGCGTGCATTCAAGGAAAGACAGATTATTAAGCTGACATCTTTCGGAAGTATTCCGACCATGATTGTAGCAATCATTTTTAATCTGGCATTTCCGATTGCGATGGGACGAATTGCAACATCACCGGCAGGCTGGAGCCGACTGGTTGCGTTCATAGCGGTACCGATGACAGCAGTTGGGCTTTTGCGCATGCTTTTTGTCAAAGAAAAATATGAGACAGAAGTGAAAAGCGCATCCGGCGAGGAACTGCAGGTAAAGGATATTTTTAAGGTTATCAAAAACAATAAGTATATTGTCATTCTTTCCATTACGACATTGGTATACAGTATCATAGCGAACATGGGAGTAATGGTCTATTACTTTAAATATATTGTGAATAATACGGATCTTATGGGCGTCTTGAGTCTGGTGACAGTGCTCTGTATACCGCTTCCGTTTGTTTTTCCGAAGCTGATACAGAAATTCTCGGTTGTAAAGTTGATGATGGCCGGAATGCTGATCTCTGCATTGGGGTATCTGATAAACTTTGCAGCCGGAACCAGTTTCCCGCTCTTGATGGTTGGAAACTTCTTCGTGGGTGCAGGAAATGTGCCGGTCAGCATGTTGATGCCGTTAGCGATTATTGAGTGTGCGGATTACAATGAATGGAAAGGCATTCATCGTATGGAAGGTACCATGAGCAGCTTCAATGGTTTGGCAACCAAGGTCGGAAATGCAGCAGGCGTAGGCCTGCTGGGAGTATTGCTTCAGTTTAGTGGATTTACCGGAGACATTGCAACAACTCCGGAATCGTCGATTACAATGATTCGAATGTTGTATAGTTTTATTCCAATGGCTGCATTTATTCTTGTCGCTGTTATGCTTGTCTTCTATAAACTGGATAAATCGATGCCTCAGATCAAGGAAGATAATCAGCATCGAAGAGAACAGGCGGGATCAGCTGAACGGTAAATGCATTCCTTTTTTCCAACATGCAGATTATATTAGGAAAAGATGGTTCTGAGGCCATACATAATCAGATTGGCGAAAATGTCAGGGAGAATTAAAGCTCCCTGGCATTTTTTTGTGGTTACACAAGTTCACAGTTTTTTCATTGGACATATGTACGGCTGCGTACTAAAGTGACAATCACAATGTATGCATCCGTACATGAATGGAGGAAGAAAGAAAAGCGAGCAGTTAAAGAAAATGACCAATTACAGAAAGTGAGGATTTGAAAATGAGCTTGCGATTATTGCATGTAGAGGAAACAGATCTGCTGCAGTTTAAAACGGATATGCAGGAAGCCTTTCAGCTTGGCGCAATGGAAGGAGATTACGATGGCGATACAGATGTACAGATTCTTCCGGATGAGGATATTGAACGATCCCTGCATACAGAGGGAGCAGCTGCCTATAAGGCCGTAGACGAAGACGGAAATATGCTCGGAGGAGCCATTGTAGTTATTAATGAAGTAACAGGAGAAAACCATCTGGATTTCCTGTATGTAAAACACGGAGTGCAGAGCAAAGGAATCGGCAGGTTTATCTGGTTTGAACTGGAAAAGCTGTATCCGAAAACTAAGGTGTGGAGAACCTATACACCGTATTTTGAGAAGCGGAACATTCATTTTTACGTAAATGTCTGCAGATTCCACATTGTTGATTACTACAACCCGCGTCATCCGGATCCGGCTTTCCCGGAAGATGCAGAGAATGAAGGGGATGATTTCGACGGAATGTTTGGATTCGAAAAAAGGTGTTTTTGAGAAGCAAAAAACCTCGCAGCCAGCCGGCTGCGAGGCTTTTATTTGCGCGAGTTTACGAAAATCCTGATTACAGATCCTTGCCTGTAAGAAGCTTGTAAGCCTCCAGATATTTCTCGATGGTCTTGTCGATGACTTCCTGCGGCAGGTTGTAATCGCTGTCCGGATTTGCCTTCAGCCAGTCACGAACGAACTGTTTGTCGAAGGACGGCTGACCGTGTCCCGGTTCATAGCCTTCTACCGGCCAGAAACGGCTGGAGTCCGGTGTCAGCATCTCGTCTGCCAGAACGACATTGCCGTTCTCATCCAGACCGAACTCGAATTTTGTATCGGCAATGATGATGCCGTGAGCCAGTGCATAGTCGGCACATGCCTTGTACAGCTTGATGGTGTTCTCTTTCAGAGCATCGGCCAGCTCTTTTCCGCGGCCCGGATATTCTTTCTCAAGAACCTCGATGCTTCTCTCGTAGCTGATGTTCTCGTCGTGGTCACCGATCTCTGCCTTTGTACTCGGTGTGTAGATCGGCTCCGGCAGTTTGTCACATTCCTGAAGACCTTCCGGCAGCTGGATTCCGCAGACCATACCGTTCTCTTTGTAGCTTGCCCAGCCACTTCCGGTGATGTAGCCGCGAACGATGCACTCGATCGGGAGCATCTCCAGCTTCTTGCAGAGCATGCTGTTTCCGTCGAACTGCGGCTGACGGAAATACTCCGGCATATCAGCAACGTCGGTGCTGATCATATGGTTGCCAAGAATGTCGCTGGTGTAATCAAACCAGAATTTGGACATCTGTGTAAGAACAGTACCTTTCTTGGTTACTTTGTTTTTCAGAATAACGTCAAATGCAGAGATACGATCGGTTGCTACCATGATCAGGCTGTCGCCATTGTCGTAGATCTCACGAACTTTTCCCTCTTTGATCGGGCTGTACTCTTTCATGAATGTTCCTCCTGTGAATCATAGCTGGTTGGCACCCGCAAAGCGGGTATACGAGAAAACAGGCAAGTGTTTCCCGGATTGGTTTTAAACTGTATCTTCTAGTATAAGGGATTCTCTTTGAAAAACAATATAAAAATACCCGAAAAAAGGGGAGAAAAACAGGCGGTGTTTCTTGCTATTACTGGGAATATTCCCTATAATGTGGGGGAATTGGGACTCGTAGGGAGGAAAAGAATGAAGAAAAGAGCGGTCATTTTTGACCTGGACAATACGCTGTATAATTTCGACCGTACCCACGCGCTGGGACTGGATGCGGCGGCAGCTTACTGCAGCGAACAGCTGCAGATGGAACCGGCATACATGAAGCGGCGCCTGGCACAGGTGATGGATGAGCTGGTTGACGAGATGGGCTGGAAGGCAGCGGCCACACACAATCGACTGATCCGTTTTCAGCGTCTTCTGCAGGAGGAAGGTTTTCCGATCTTTCCGCATGCAGGCAGAATGTATGACCTGTACTGGAATACACTGATCGATGCAAGTGTTCCGGAGAAGGGACTGATCGATTTTCTGGAGGAGTTGAAGAAAAGAGGCTATCTGATCCTCTGCGGCACCAATATGACAGCGACGATCCAGTACCGCAAGATCGAGAAGCTGGGGCTCGGAAAGTACTTTGACGATATGATCGCCAGTGAGGAAGCATGTACCGAAAAGCCGGATCCGGAGTTCTTCCGTTTTATCGCAGGGAAGCATCATCTGCAGCCGGAGGAATGCGTATTTATCGGTGATAATTTCTCGCTGGATGTGATGGGATCGGCAAGTGCCGGCATGCAGGGAATCCTGTATCAGACACCGGAACTGGCCTGCGAACACTGCAATGTGGGACCGGAATATCCGAAGATTACGGATTATACGGACCAAACCTACATTTTTTCACTGATAGAAGGGTAGAAAAGCCCCCGTTTTTTGGGGAATCTGCCTCTTGAAAAGAAACACAGATATGCTATCGTTAACAATCGGACACTTATAACTTGGTAACATTTGTTAACAGAGAGAGTGAGAATACATGAAAATAAAATTTGCACCGACAAAGGCTACCTGGATTTGGACTGTCTTGATGGCGATCCTGGCACTGGTTATGTGGAATATAACCCGCTATCATATTCTGGTTCTGTTTGGATTTGTGGGAATGTTTTTCCTGATCACAAGTATCAAGCTGGAACTGAAAAAAGAGATCCCCTGGATCTGGACGGGTATCCTGTATATTCTGGGACCGATCTATACCTATTTATGTATGCAGGCGGTCATCCTGGCACCGAACTATTTTGTGAAAACAGAACGTCAGGTGGCAATCTATAATATTCTGCTGATCATGGTCATCTATTTCCTGATCATGGCGGTTATGAACCGACCGGTCATTTCGGCGATCGTTGCACATGTGATCCTGACATTCGGTGCATACTGCAACTATTTTGTATATACCTGCAGAGAGAACGAGATCACCTTTGCGGATATGGCGGCTCTTCGTACCGGCCTGAGTGTGGCACGGAACTATCGTTTCCAGCTGCATGACAGAGGTGCGTATATTATCATGCTGACGATCCTTCTGATCGTTGCCTTATGGAGCTGTGAGGTAAAATTCGAAAAGAGAATTCCGCATCGTATCATTGCACTGGTTATCTCCATCGGTATTCTTTTCTGGCTTTCCGGAAAGACCGAGAAGATGGAAACGCAGACATGGCTGCAGAAGGGAAGCTGGCAAAACGGTTTTGCGCTGAACTTTGCACTGAGTGTGCGTGACAACTTTGTTTCTCCGCCGGAAGGATATTCCACAGATGCGGTAAAGAGGCTGGAGGAAAAATACGAGAACGCTAACGGAACACAGAATGTGGAGGCCAATAAAAAGGTAAAAGATCCTACCGTTATTATGATCATGGATGAATCCCTTGCCGATCTGTCTGTACTGGGTAATCTGGTCACCAATGAAGAGGTTCTTCCGTTTATCAGCTCCATGCGTGAGAATACCGTAAAGGGATATGCGCTGGCATCTGTTTACGGTGCAAAAACACCGAACTCCGAGTGGGAGTTCCTTACCGGAAACTCCATGGCACTGCTTCCGTCCGGTTCGGTTGTATATGAGCAGTATATGAAGAAGGAACCGACTTCCATGGTTTCTACTTTGAAAAATGAAGGATACACGGCGGTTGCCATGCATCCGTATCTGGCATCCGGCTGGAGAAGAAATACGATCTACCCGTCCTACGGTTTTGATGAGCAGTATTTCCTGGATGATCCGTACGGCTTCTTCGATGCGGACAACACCATCCGAAAATATGTATCCGACAGAGAGCTTTTCTGGAAGATGATCGAGCGCTTCGAGAAAAAGGGCGATGATGAGAAGTTGTTCCTGATGGGTATCACCATGCAGAACCATGGTGGATACAAGGATGACTATCCGGGATTCCAGGAAACGATAGTTGCTTCTCCGGGTACCTTTAAAGATGCAAATCAGTATCTGACGGTGGCACATGAGACAGACAATGCGGTAAAAGATCTGATCCACTATTTCCAGAATGTGGATGAGCCGGTCGTGATCGTTCTCTTTGGTGATCACCAGCCGAGTTTGAATAACAACTTCTACAAGACATTGAACGGCAGCGGCATGTCCGGTCTGACGATGGATGAACTGGAAGATTTCTTCAAGGTTCCTTTCTTCATCTGGACTAACTATGACACGCCGGCAACAGAAATCGAGTGCACCAGTCTGAACTATCTGTCTACGCTGACACTGGAAAGAGCAGGAATTGAGCTTCCGGCTTATAACAAGTTCCTGTCGGATATGATGACCGTGATTCCGTCTATTAACGCACGTGGCTATTATTCCGAGAGCAAGGGACGGTATCTGCATATCGAGGATGCTGTGGGAGAGGAAGCCGAATGGATCCGTTCCTACCAGATGCTGCAGTACAACAATATGTTTGATAAGAAAAATAAGAGCAAGCTCTTCTTCCCGTATCTGACGGATCAGAAGAAAACCGATTTCTTCATTCCGCTGTTGGGCAAAGAGGAATAAACGAAGTAAATAGTGAGAAAAATGCGTCGGTTGAAAAACCGGCGCATTTTTTGATGAAAAAAAGCGTCAGATGATAGATAATAGAAGGGAGATTATGGTTTAAGGGAGAAAAGCGAGTATGTTTTGTCCGAATTGCGGAGCCGAGTTTGCCGACTGGGCACATAAGTGTCCCTACTGCGGGACAGTAAACGATCAGGTGGACGAAGAACTGTATATGGCACATATGGAGGAACTGCGGCAGAGGCTGGATCATGTGGATGAGGATGCAGAGGAACACTATGTGCAGAATGTAACAGGTTCGGTAAAGCGGATCTTTGTTATTGTCGGAATCATTCTGGCGGCAGCACTTGCGCTGGTCATTCTGATCCGGGTACTTGAGACCAGAAGCGAGGAGAAAACGGAAAAATATTACAAAGACCTGTATGTCTGGCAGAAAGAAGTTTTTCCTGAACTGGATGCTCTGTATGCGCAGGGGGATTATGAAGGCGTCATGGAAGCGGCCGCTAAGGCGACGGAAAATACAGAGTTTTACGCAGGAGACTGGAAGCATTATTATTTTGTGTTTACTTTCTATGATGCATACAGGAATATGATGCAGATGGAAGAGGCAAGGAAGAACGGAACCTGTGACTCCACGACGCTGGGAATGGGATTATACGGGGCGGTATATCTGTATTGCTGCGCGGATGATACTTATCTGGAGGAACTTCGAACCGCTTTTGATGCGAATAACGACAGTTACGGAATTACGGAGGAAGAACAGGAAAAAATCCGGGAATACCGGGAAGCGGCCGGTCCAGTGCTCCACGATACCATAGGCTGGACGGACGAAGATATTGAAAGCATCTATAAGGAAGCAGCAAGCGGCGAGCATGGTCTTCTTCTGGGACCGTTTTTTGACAAGGCTGATGCAATGGAGAAGGAAGCCGGCAGATGATGCAGGCAAATGTGTGTGTTCCGGCAGAGCAGAGGGTTTCTATACATAAAGCGAGAATCCTTTTCAAAATACATGAGGGAATAAAGGGAAATGCATAGTATAAAGGCAAATGTATTTCCCTGAGAAAATCGAGAAAAATTATAAAGGGTTATACGAAGGAGAACAGTATGAAGTGTACACAGTGCGGGGCTTCGGTCACGCTGGAAGAGAAGTTTTGTCCCTACTGCGGGGCATTGAACCAGTCTGCGGTGAAGCATCAGGCAGATATGCAGCATTACAATCGTGCCTTTGAAGCAACAAGAAAAGAGGTGCTTGCCAACAGTGAGAAGCAGACCCGTTCGCATTCCCAGCTGATCGTTCTAGGAATCGTGATCCTGCTGAATATCGTAGTATTTGTCTGTCTGATCAACGGAAGTGAATTGAGCTATCGATGGAGAGGATGGCAGATCGACCGCCATGCAGACCGCTATCTGACACAGCTGTCGACCATGGAAAAGGAAGGCTCCTATACAAAAATGGGACTGTATTACAGACGGAATAATCTGTATGATGCAAAGCGGAAGAGTGAGATCGCCAATTTTGACACGGTCTGTACCATGGCAGATGAGTATGAACGCATCGTTCAATGCTTTTATTATCTCCGGAATCCGGAGGTAAATACCTATGAATCGCAGGGGGAGCTTCTGGAACGGATCGCGAACAATTATGTACGTTTTGAGGATAATCTGAAAGATAAGGACAAACCGTATTATGAAGGGCATTTCACAGATGCGCATCTGGCGGCGATGATGGATATGGAGGAACGGATCCATACGATGCTGCAGGCATACGGCGGTCTGGATGCATCGGATATGGAAAAACTGCCGGAAACAGGTTCGCAGGAGCTGATGATCCTTCTCGGAAGGAGGATGGGAATCTATGAATAAACAAAAGAGAAATCCGGGAAGAAGACAGAAAACGTCAGTAATCAGGATTCTGACCGGTGTGCTGCTGGGACTGCTGGTGATCCTGTCCTTTGCATTGTTTTTTGCTGTTGCGGAGCGTCGCTCGACCTATGCGAATGAATACAGCTACATGATACGCGCACTGGAGCGGGGCGATTATCCGGAGGCGGCAAAAATGGCAATGGAAAATGAGGTGCAGGGAGTAAAGTCCAAGGAGGATACGACGGAGTTCGGGTATTTTGCCGCATATTATGAAGCGTCGATGCTCTATTCTGCATATCAGAAGACAGGTGAGAAAGAGAAAGCTGCCGCACAGAAGAAAATCATGGATGAAAACTATGGACGGCTGACAGAAGCGGAACTCATCCGGGCCGCGGATCAATTAAGAGACTAGACGGTTAAAGAGATTGAGCATTATAAAGATAGCGAGTTATAATGATAGTGAATTAAAGAAACGGGCGTAAAAAACAGAACGTTAAATAATCAGAAAAGATATACAGGAAAAGGCGGATCGTTTTGCATGATGTGCCCCCAATCGTCAGATTATTGTCTGACGATTGGGGGCGGCACAAAAAAAGATCTGCCTTTTGCTATTTTACTGCTGCATCAGTGCTTCTACCTGCTCGCGGCGTTCGAATAATACACAGCCACCGGCGTGGTCTTCCATCAGCAGATTTTCTGCCTGGATGCCCTGGAACAGCGCGGATCGCATTGCTCCGCGAAGGCCTGCCGTCCTGACATTGATGTCGGAATACGGACTGAAGGGACAGGGTTCGGCTCCGCCGTGGGAGTTGATGTGGAAGAAGCCGCGGCCGGCTGCCAGACAGCCGCCGGAGGTCTTTTCATCTCCCGGGAAGGCGATCATGACCATGTCATCGTGCTTTTCACGCTGTTCCTGCAGATGCTTTTTGATATATGCGCGCTCTTCGTCACCCGGAGCCAGATGTCTGGCTTCTTCGGTAACAGGAACGAATTCTACATAAATAATGGCCTTGGCACCTTTTTCATACATATCGTTGATGAAGGTATCGGAGAGCACTTCCTCCATGTTCTCGGTAGTCACGGTAACGGATGCACCGAACAGAATACCGTTTTCCTTCATGCGCCGCATGGAATCCTGCAGCCTCTGATACACGCCTTTTCCGCGGCGGTTGTCAGTGGTCTCTTCGCTTCCTTCGATACTGAGAATGGGAACCAGATTCCGGTTTTTGTCAAAAAGAGTCAGATACTGGTTGGTGACCATGGTGCCGTTGGTGAAGATCGGGAACAGAATGTCCGGATGACCGGCGGCCATTTCGATAATATCCTTGCGGACGAAGGGTTCACCGCCTGCCAGAAGGATAAAACCGATGCCCATGTCAGCGGCTTCGGTAAAGACGGCATCCCACTCTTCGGTAGTCATCTGATCCACCGGTGCACTGTCCTTGCAGGCATGGTTGGCTCTGGAATAGCAGCCGGCACAATGCAGATTGCAGGAACTGGTGATGCTGGCGATCAGAAACGGCGGAATATGCTCCCCGTTTTCTTCCGCACTGCGGCGAAGGTCGATGGCCTTTTTGGCAGAATGTGCATATTTGGCCATAAAGATACTTTCTCTCGGATTGGAGAAGGAAGCCTTGAGGGCATTTTTTACGATTTTTTCAACGCCGTTGGAAAGATAGCGTTCAATGTTGAATTCTTTGTTCATTGGGGGGACCTCGGTAACTTGTATTGCTAATTGTAATTTGAAATGCTTTGTTAATTTGTATTGCTTTCTCAGTAATTGGTATTACTTTCTTTTGTCAGGAAATAAAATCTGTATCCATGGCTGCGGAAATCGTGTATTCCGGATATTTCTCCTGTACCTTGCGAACAGCTTCTGCATAAACGGTCTGGCGGTTCGGAGCATCAAAGCTGACAACAATATCAAAACGGATCGATCGATGCTCTTTATCCAGATAGAAGCCATGCATCTGTGTAACATACGGATCGGCAAGAACGGTACTTGCAACACGCTCCCGCATACGAATGGCTTCTTCATCCCGGGTGTTGATGGAATATACGCCGATGGCGGTGAGAATCACATGATGTTCTTCATAGACCTTTACGGAGATCATGCGAAGAAGCTGATCCAGATCATTGGCCGTGCAGGTGTCCGGAACCTCCACATGGACGGATCCCTGATAAGCGGAGGGACCGTAATCGTGAAGAACCAGATCATAGACACCGCTGACTGCCGGGAAGGACAGGATCGTATCCCGGATCTGTCTGGCCAGCTGCGCATCGGCACGTTCCCCGAGTATGCGGGAAATGGTTTCCTTAAGCATTTCCAGACCGGATTTGATGATGACCAGAGAAATAACAGCTCCCAGCCATGCCTCCAGTGAAATATGCAGGAACAGGTAGATCGTTGCGGCAACCAGTGTGGACAGAGAGATAACAGAGTCCAGGGTGGCATCCGTACCGGAATTTACCAGAGCATCAGAGTCTACTTTTTCGCCGACGGATTTTACGTAGCGGCCCAACAGGAATTTAACAGCTACGCCGACAGCAACGATGATCAGAGAAACGGTGGAGTAGGCGGGCTGTTCCGGATGCAGAATGGCCTTGACGGATTCAGTAAATGCGGTAATGCCTGCATAGAGAACCAGGATCGAGATGACCATGGCACTCATATATTCGATACGGCCATAGCCGAAGGGATGATTTTTGTCCGGTTCTTTTCCGGCCAGCCGGGTGCCTACGATGGTGATCAGGCTGGATGCTGCATCGGAGATATTGTTGACCGCATCCATGGTAATTGCTACAGAGTGGGTCATGATACCGATCACTGCTTTAAAAACAGATAAGAACACGTTGGCAGCGATGCCGATAATACTTGTACGTATGATGATCGTATCACGTGTGGAATTCATTGTTTATGCCTCCTGGTTTTTGATGAACCGAAATTTTGGTGAATTGAACTTTTAGTTCATCGGAATTTTGATTCATCGGAAATTGCATGGTTTTCGGGAATGTTAGGCATTGATCCCGCCGGATGACCTGAGGAATCGGAAGTGCTGAGAATTTCTGCATTCGGAAAATCACATCGATTCGAGCAGCTTGTACAGCAGTACATAGAGCTGCTGTGCTTCTTCTTCTGTCATCGGCACACAGCCTGCCATCTGCTGCGGAACCTTTAAGGCCTCTTCATGAAGGGCGATGCCTTTTTCTGTCAGATCCAGCATAACGATGCGCTCGTCTTCTTCGCTGCGGCGGCGGATCAGCAGGCCGTTCTGTTCCATTTTTTTCAGCATCGGAGTCAGCGTACCGGAATCCAAATGGAGTTTGGAGCCGAGGTCACGGACGGAGATGCATTTGTGCTCCCAGAGCACCATCATAACAATGTACTGCGTATAAGTCAGATGCAGAGGATCCAAAAACGGTTTATAAGCCTTGGTTATCTCCCTTGCGCAGGCGTAAAGCGGAAAGCAAAGCTGATTTTCAAGTTTTAACGGATCAAATTCTTCAGACATAGTTGTTCTCCCTTGCTGTGTAGTGGATTTGACTGCAGCACCGCACACGAATCCGCTTGCGGAATTTTCGTTTCCAATAATAGTTACAGAGCATGCAGCTCACTGTGAATAGAAGCAGGGAGATGCATGCTCTGATAAAATAAAACGTACAAAATGAATGCTTATTTGTTGGATTCGATAAAGGCTTTCAGTACCGGCTTCGGCTGGAAACCAAGGCTGTTTGCCACAACCTCACCGTTCTTCATGATGAGCAGGGACGGAATGCTCTGGATACCGTATTTCTGAGCCAGTTCCATGTTCTCGTCACTGTCGATGTTGTAAAAGGCAACGTCTGTCATTTCTTCGGATAACTCGTGGAAGATCGGTGCAAGCATCTTGCAGGGACCGCACCACTCAGCGGAAAAATCAACTACTGCATAACTCTCTTTTTCAAGTGCGCTCATATCGTTGTTTACAATTTTGTTTACCATAGTAAGTTCTCCTTTGTTCTATTGTTTTTTTGAATTCCCTTAGATTTCTTTGATTTTTTTACTTTTTATTTCCCTGTAATGAGGCGGATTCTTTGCAATGAAACCGGTTGCTTTTTTGGGAAGCCGATAGTATTACAAAAATAATTTACTGTTTCTGTTTCTTCTCACTGAGGTAGGAAACGGCAGACAAGGCTGCTGTATTTCCCTGACCGGCGGATTTGATATACTGATACGGAAGACCGGCAATATCGCCGCAGGCGAACAGTCCCGGAAGATTGGTACGCATCTGCAGGTCTACTTTTGCGTGTGCGCCGTCGATCTCCAGACCGGGAACCAGTGTTTCCGGTGCAACGGCATCACGAAGAACGAATACGCCGTCGACAGTTACGGAACCGCTGTCGAGCTGCAGTTCATTGACGGTACGGTCACCGTTGATGGACTGTACTTTTCCGGAGAGGATCGTGATATTGTCACCGGACGGAACGGCTGCTTTTCCCACAGGGAGGTAATATACCTGACTGCAGACACTTGCAAGGAATTCTGCTTCGGAAGCTGCTTCTTCGTTGTAGCCGATGACTGCCACCGGTTTGTTCTTGTAGAACATGGCATCGCAGGTGGCACAGTAGCTGACGCCGCGGCCTAAAAATTCATTTTCTCCCTGTAGCGGCTTGCCCATCACAACGCCGGTTGCCAGAATGACCGTATCGGCTTCATACATACCGGCTGCCGTTTGGATCATGTAGTAATCGCCCATGGCGTAAACCTTGCTGATCTGTTCTTCGGTAAGAGTGATCTCCATCTGTTCCAGATGACGATTCAGAGCAGCGGCCAGTTCGCTGCCGGAAACAGCAGGAAGGCCGGGATAGTTATTGATCTGATGTGCCTTTTCAACTTTTGCACTTGCTTTTGAAGATCCAAAGAGAAGGATCGATTTATTTCTTGCTTTTGCGGTAATGGCTGCTGAGATACCTGCAGGACCGTTACCGATGATTGCGACATTTACTCTGTCCATGGGCGCCTCCTGTACATTTATTGTTTATTGCAATTCTATTGTACACAATCGAATTGCATGTGTCAAGAAAAAGGTTGGGCAAAATCAAATTATCATGTGAACGATTAGAAACACGCTTTATGAGTTTCGCAAGTTGTCGCGGTGGGGCCCCAAATCTCGTTAACTCACCGCAATAGAGGGTCACCCCCCCAACAAAAAAAAACGAAAAACC
>JAUNAK010000022.1:0-21228 GCA_030527665.1 Eubacteriales bacterium | reverse complement strand
AGGTCAACCATTAGAAACACGATTTTTGAGTTTCGAATTTTGTCGCGGTGCACATCGATTGCTCGTACAGGCACGGCATTCGAGGAGCACCGCGCAAAGAAAAAGACCGGATCACAGGTAATTGTGTGATCCGGTCCCGGAGCATTTGTTCAGGCATGTGTCAAAACGCAAATTTCAAAAAAGTGTTCGGCTTTGGAAATGCTTGCAGCATTAGCTGAACAGCTTGTTCATATGAATGGATTATGCGGTATAAATCGCAGCTTTGAGGAATTCTTCGATCTGTTCATACAGATCGGTGTTTGCTTCATTCAGTGCAGCGATATCGGCCTGCTCGCGCAGCTGTCGGCGTGCGGCTTTTAGTTCCTGCTTATCCGTATACTTCTGTTTCAGTGCATCGCTTTTTTCTTTATAAGTATTGAACTTCCGGGTTGCTTCCGGACTGCAGAAGTAATTGTTGTGATCACTCTGCAGGGGATCCGTCAGCGTCAGGAAAGCTGCCTTCGAATTGGTGATCTCGGAGCGATGGGCAGGGATGCTGCTGGTCTGATAGTTGATAAAGGAATCGTTTTCTCCATGAAGAATCAGAACAGGGCAATCGGTGCGGTTGATGCCGTTTACGGCAGTCAGGCGTCCGTATCGTCCGAAGAGTATCCGGTTAAACAGACGGACAGCCCATCCCATACTTCGACCGAGTGGTCCGACAACAGATGCCGCCACATCTACAGATATTTCAACCGGATCGGAAAAGCCGGACATGGTTATGACCGCATCTGCCGAATGGGAAAAATTGAAAACGGCTGCTGCTGCATAAGCACCCCAGCTGTGCCCCAGGATTACACGTTTCATACCTTGCAGTTCCGGATCAGACTCTATATAGGCAAGCGCTGCGTGCAGATCGAGAACCGAACGAGGAAGACCGCCGGCCCATTTTCCGTCGCTGTTGTTATAGCCGGTGTAGGAATAGGTAAAAACATTCCAGTTATGGTCGACCAGCCAGGTGATGAGCGTCAGATAATCTTCCGGACCGGACCAGATCCCGTGAGAAAAGACGATCAACCCTTTCGGATCGACCGCCTCGTAAATATGTCCACGCAAAGTGTTTTTCCCCGAAAGGAATGATATTTCCCTGCGGGTATAGCGATCTTTGTAAAAATCCCAGTGAGCAATGGTGGATTCCTCTGATATGGAGGAACGGCCATAGCTTTTATAGAATGTGACCGCCGTTAACAATAAGGTGACAAGAATATAAAGTGCAGCTGCTGCACAGATTATTATGAGCAAAATATTCATCTCAGGCAGAATGACCTCCATATATAGCCGTTTCAGGATGCCGCCCGCCTGTTCAGGCGGTGAGCGCCGGAGCTCGCAGAGTCCGACGGGAATGGGTTCCCTGAGATGTAATTATAGTTGTTATTTTTCCAGTGTCAAATCTCCGTCTTTTACCCAGCCGAGCTTTTTGGCTGCCATGTGGAACAGCGGAGCAAGAATTGCCGGAAGGACAAAGGAGATCAGAAGCAGACCAATCCAGTCCATAGCGGTAATGGAGGATTTTGTTCCTGCGGTGACGGCATCTACCCAGCCCTGGAATACGCCGATCTGTCCGCAGAAGCCGCAGGTTCCCATGCCGGAGTTGATGGCTGCACCGTTCATTTCCAGGCGGAAGAGACAGGTGGCAATCGGACCGGTGATCGCGGAAGTAAGGATCGGGGCGATCCAGATACGAGGATTTTTAATAATGTTCGGCATCTGCAGCATGGAAGTTCCGATGCCCTGAGAAACAAGTCCGCCCCAGCGGTTTTCCTTGAAGGACATAACGGCAAAGCCGACCATCTGTGCACAGCAGCCGGCGACGGCTGCACCTCCGGCCAGACCGGTCAACTGAAGGGCTGCACAGATCGCCGCAGAGGAGATCGGAAGCGTAAGAGCAATACCTACAACGACAGAAACAAGGATGCCCATGAGGAAGGGCTGCAGCTCCGTTGCCCACATGATAAAGTTACCGATCAGCATAGCCAGTCTGCCCAGCGGCGGTGCGATCAGCCAGGAGAAGAAAACTCCTACACCGATGGTTACTAGCGGGGTTACCAGAATATCGACTTTGGTTTCGCCGGCCACCATCTTGCCGATCTCTGTCGTAATAATTGCTACGAACAGCACAGCCAGAGGACCTCCGGCTCCACCCAGCGCATTGGATGCAAAACCGACGGATACCAGAGAAAAGAGAACCAGCGGCGGAGCCTGCAGTGCACGGGCGATTGCTGCGGCCATCGCCGGGCCGCTCATGGCCATCGCCAGACCGCCGACCGTATATTCGGTACCGCTGATGGTCGCTACCGGAGACAGCAGGAAAGAAATTCCAAACAGTTTGCCGATAGTATTGATGATCGTTCCGATCAACAGTGAACAAAAGAGACCCTGTGCCATGGCTCCAAGTGCATCAATGCCGTAGCGTTTCAGACTGATCTCGATATTTTTCTTCTTAAAAAAGGTTTGTAAGGTACTCATTGACGTTCCTCCTGATTGCAAGGTGTCTTGACAGTTGACAAAACAGATTATAGCAGAGAAAGTAAGATTGTCAATTTTATCTTTATGAAGAGGCAGATTCTTTTTGGAGAATGGTAGTCTCTGTCTAAGCGGGCTCCTGCCTCCTGAGATACGATATTCAGTTATCTGTGAGCAGAATGTTCAGCTCCTGCAGAGTAGTCAGAACCCGGTTACGTGCCTGCTCATCGGGATAGGCGATGGTGTGCAGATGAATGCCTTCTGTCAGAAAGGAAAGAGGAAGGGCATCACTTGCCTGGATCCGTTCCAGGAAGCAGTTTACATCGTAGCGGGTAGACAGCTCCAGGGATCCCCGCAGTTCACCATATATAGGATGGGAAACAATCACATCCAGAACGGTGCAGCCATGGTCGACAATGGCGTAGAGCTCTTCGGCGGTCTGTGCGGCATCATGGCGAACGGCAATACGGCAGGTCTGCTGTTTTTTGTCTTTTTGCAGACGATATCCTCGCGGTGTTGCTTCGATCTCCATGCCCGAGGCGCGAAGCAGCGCAATATCTCCGACAATGATCTGGCGGCTTACCGAAAAATCCGTAGCCAGACGGGAAGCACTGATCGGCTTCTCCGAGCGTTTCAGCTCTTTCATAATTAAATTTCTGCGTTCTGTATTATCCATAGTCATATCCTCCGGCTGTAAAGACACATGAGTTGATTCGATGATACCATGCATAGACACCAGGGTCAAAAGATATCGGCAGGCGAACGTGCTTGCACGGTGAGCAGGCCGATATTTTTTGACCCGCCAAATCATGAGCACGGGCATTCGAAGAATGCGGAAAGTGCGAATGATTTGGAGCTTTGCGGGAGTGCGTGCACGAAGCAAAGCGGGGTGTCTATGGACAAGAAAGTAAATTACCAGGGTCAAAAGATATCGGCAGGCGAACGTGCTTGCACGGTGAGCAGGCCGATATTTTTTGACCCGCCAAATCATGAGCACGGGCATTCGAAGAATGCGGAAAGTGCGAATGGACTGGCAACATTCTTTTGTTTCTTATATAATAGATATGTTTTACTTCAGTACTGTTTTAGCAAAGGAAAACCAATGGACAGCAAAATATTAAATAACAAATGGTATCTCTATTTAACCGAATTTTTTGCGGGTATGGCGGTGATGGCTGTGGAACTTGGCGCAAGCCGTCTGCTGGCACCGTATTTTTCTTCGTCCCAGATCGTGTGGACGATCATCATTTCCACGATCATGATCGCCATGGCACTGGGAAATATTTACGGAGGCCGAAGTGCGGATAAGGATCCGAATCCGGACCGGCTGTATGTACGCCTGCTGATCGCAGCTGTCTGGATCGCTGCGATTCCGGTCCTCGGCAAGTATGTGATCCTTCTGATCACCGGACTGCTGATCGTGACGATCAACAGCAATCTGCTTGTGATCGCCGGCTTTTTGGCCTGCATGGTGATTTTTGTATTCCCCTGCTTTCTGCTTGGAACGGTTACCCCGTCTCTGACCAAGTTCGCGGTGCAGAGTCTGGATGACAGCGGAAAAACGGTGGGAACCCTGAATGCATCCAATACGATCGGAAGCATTATCGGTACCTTTACACCGACGTTTATCACGATTCCGGCGGTGGGAACCTCGATCACATTCCTGATCTTCTCCGGTATTATTCTGCTTCTGGCACTGGTCTATTTCTTCTCCTGCAGAAGAAAACAGATCAACTGTATAATTGCCATCGTGCTTTTTGTGATCTGCAGCATCTTCGGAAACCGGAGCAATTTTGCTTTCTGGGAGGACTCCCTGACTTATGAGGGAGAATCCATTTACAACTATCTGCAGGTAAAAGAGGATGACAACAATGTGATCCTTTCCACCAATGTTCTGTTCGGTGTACAGTCGATCGCCAAGAAGGACGGTTCACTCAGCGGAATGTACTATGACTATGCCATGCTGGCTCCGCTGATGGCGGGAATGGATCCGGCACAGACAGATGGCGCCGATGTCCTTATCCTGGGCAACGGCAGCGGTACCTATGCCAGGCAGCTGAAAAATTTTTATCCCAATATCCGTGTAACCGGTGTGGAGATCGATCAGAGTATCACCGATCTGGCACATACCTACTTTGATCTTCCGAAGGATGTAAATGTCGTAACCTATGACGGCCGTGCCTATCTGCAGGCGGATGCCGGCAAATACGATGTGATCATGGTTGATGCGTTTCAGGATATCACGGTTCCTTTTCAGATGTCTTCCGTTGAATTCTTCACAATGGTAAGGAATCATTTGAAACAGTCAGGCGTTATGGTGATCAACCAGAATATGCGTGCGGTGCGGGAAGGCAATATCAATGAATATCTCTCGGATACCATTGCAGCTGTTTTTCCGTATGTAAGTACGGTGGATGTGATGGGCTATACAAACCGTGAGCTTTTTGCATCGATGCAGTCTTTGACGGATGCCGATATAAATACAAGGATCCAAAATGTATCGGACCCGAAGCTGCGGCAGCTGCTGCAGGAAGTAAGCGGCATGACGATTCCCTACGAGAAGGGAGGTTATCTGCTGACCGATGATCGGGCACCGGTAGAACTTCTGAGTATGCGTGCGGTAGATGATATCATCCGGGATGAGCTTTCTTATTATAAGAAGGTTTTCCGGGAAGAAGGACTGGACGGGATCCTGCATGCGATGTAAGTGATGCAAGTGGTGAGCAATTACAAGATCATCTTAGTGGGAGTCCCATCTCCGACTGAGATAAACGCTCCGCAGGGATGCGCAGTCGAAAAGAGGTGAGTAATTATGGAAGATCTGGTATTCAGTCTGAATGCGACACTTCCGATCTTTTTTTTGATGTTGATCGGCTATGGATTTAAGCGGTGCGGTATCATCAGTGAACGGTTTGCAACAGATATGAACGCATTTGTTTTTAAAGTGGCACTGCCGGTCAGTTTGTTTTCACAGCTGTATGACGTGGATTTTTTTGCCGTATGGGACACGTCCTATGTGCTGTTCTGCTTTTTTGCTACATTGATCTGTATTGGGATCGGTGCCCTCTGCTCGCTGTGGATCCGGAATAAGGCAGATCGGGGCGAGTTTATCCAGGGTACCTATCGGAGCAGCGCCTCGCTGCTTGGAATGGCATATATTGAAAATATCTACGGCACGGCAGCGATGGGATCGCTGATGATGCTGGGATCGGTTCCCCTGTACAATGTGATGGCGGTCATTATCCTTTCGCTTACCGGCGAAAGCGGAGAGTTGGACAGGGGCCGTCTGAAAAAATCGTTGATCGGTATCCTGACAAACCCGATCATTGACAGTATTTTTATTGGTTTTATCTGGGCACTTCTGAGGATCCCGCTTCCGGCAATGGCAGCAAAGACCGTGGGTTATGTCGGTCGTCTGGCCAGCCCGATGGGGCTGCTGTCCATGGGGGCCTGCCTGAATTTCGGTGATTTCCGGTCGAAATGGAAACCGGTGACTGCGGCAGCGTTTTTTAAACTGATCGGTTTTACTGCACTGTGTATGCCGGTAGCCGTGTATATGGGTTTCCGGGGAGAAAAACTGCTGGCGGCATTGATTATGCTGGGGTCGGCCTCTACGGTTGCGGGCTTTATCATGGCGAAAAATATGGGACATGAGGGTACGGTCTCTTCCGGATGCGTGATCCTTTCGACGATCCTCAGTTCATTTACCATGACTTTCTGGATCTGGCTGCTGCGAAGTCATGGACTTCTGTAGAGCTGACACAGTATTTCTGCAAATTTTGCGGAATCATACACTCCAAATTCGAAAAAAATGAAAATATTTATTTATTAGTACTGCAAAACAGTATATTATAAGTCTATAAGTGCAAAAGGTGTATCCGCGGAAGTCACAGCGATTTCCGCGGATATATGTTTTTGCAAAACGGAATGCAGAATGAGATCGCGAATCGCACAGGAGGATTTGCAAGCAGCACCGGAGATCTGGGGACTGGTGCCGGGGTGATGAAATTCTGCGTACAGTCGAAAGAGGAGGGTTTTACAATGAAAAAATCAAATCCAAAGGCATTGCTGCCGATCCTGGTCTTCCTGATCGTGTATCTGGGAAACGGAATCTATTTTGAGTACGTGAAGCCAATCGAGGGACAGATGGGGTTCTATATCATGTCAGTCGTTGTTTCCTTCGGTCTGGCACTGATCGTTGCTTTTATGCAGAACAGAGAACGAACGTTCCAGGAGAAGATCCATCTCTGTGCAAAGGGCATCGGTGATGACAACATTACGATCATGCTGTTCATCTTCCTGATGGCAGGTGCTTTCAGCGGAATCGCAAAAGCCGCCGGCGGCGTTACAAGTACCGCAAACATGCTGCTGAATATCATTCCGGGCAAGCTGGCCATCCCGGGACTTTTCCTGATCGCCTGTCTGATCTCCATGTCCATGGGTACCAGCGTAGGAACGATCTCCGTACTGGTTCCGATCGCAGCATCGGTAGCGGAGACGGCCGGATTCTCTCTGGCACTTTGTGTCGGTACGGTTGTAGGCGGAGCCATGTTCGGTGATAACCTTTCCTTTATCTCTGACACAACGATCGCAGCGACCAAGACGCAGGGCGTTGAGATGAAGGACAAATTCCGAACCAACCTGAAAATTGCTCTGCCGGCCGCATTGATCACCTTTGTTATTCTGATCGTAATGGCACTGACCGGCGGTCCGGTAGTGCTGCAGCATTATGATTTCAACATTCTGCAGGCAATTCCATATTTCATCGTTCTGATCATGGCAATCATGGGAATCAATGTATTTGTTGTTCTCGGAATCGGAATCATTCTGTTCCTGCTGGTTGGTCTGGGCAGTGGTTCCCTTGGTGTTGCGGCAGCATTTTCGTCCATGGGTGACGGAACCAACGGCATGTTCGAGACAATGATCGTTACGATCCTGGTTGCTTCCATCAGTGCGCTGATGGAGGATTACGGCGGCTTTGAAGCCATCCTCTCCTTCATCAGAAAACGATTCAAAGGAAAACGCGGCGGTATGCTGGGTATCGGTTTCCTGACAGCAATCATGGATGTGGCAACGGCAAACAATACGGTAGCCATCGTTGTTGCTGCTCCGATTGCAAAGACCATCAGTGAAGAGTACAAGATCGAACCGAAGAAAACCGCATCGCTGCTGGATACCTGCTCCTGTATCGTACAGGGAATCATTCCTTACGGTGCACAGCTGCTGGTAGCAGCCGGACTCAGCGGAATCTCCAGTGTAGCGATCATTCCGTATCTGTTCTATCCGTTCCTGCTGCTGGTATTTGTACTGGTTACCATTATTACTGAGAAGGAATAATCGCACGGTGTGCGAATTCTTTTGTGAGATCCACGATCTGACGCTGCAGTTTGTGATAAAATTGAGCCGGATACCAGCTGAGAACAGCGGCAGAGAAGTGCTGCAGGTGAGAAGTGCGTTGAGGTAGGAAATGACGATTCACGAAGATATAGAGTATTATGTGCAGTCAAATTGTATGGGCTGCGGGAAATGTCTGCAGGTATGCCCGGAGAACTGCATCGATATAAGCAAATGTCCGGCGGTAATTGACCAGAATGCCTGCCGGCACTGCGGAGAATGCAGAGAGATCTGCCCCGTAGGCGCCGTCGCAGAATTTGACTAACCAAGTTCCTGTACACGGGAAAATAAAAAGAGATATGGATGCACATGCTTGCATGTAGGCATCCATATCTCTTTTTATTTTCCACTTGTTTGCGAGGGACTGCCCATTTCATCTCAGTCGGAGAACTCCGACTGAGATGAGCCTCCGGCGGATCGCAGAGTTCGGCAGTGGAAAGTCGCTTCGCGACTGCCGAACTCGCGCGCGAATCCTCTTCGAGATTCGCGAAATAAATACAGTTCTGCTGCGTCAGCAGCAGAAAGAGCCGTGAAACGGCGGGACTGCTTATGAGAGGGGGAGTCCCCGTGTACAGGAACGTAGTTCGGCAGATGCGACATGCTTGCATGGGAGCATCTGTTTCTCCTTTTTCAATTGCCTCGCTTGCGAGGGACTGCCCCTTTTATAAGCAGTTCTGCTGCGTCAGCAGCAGAAAGAGCCGTGAAACGATTTTTACTTTATTCGCTCAGCAGTCGAAATAGGTCGGCTATAATGCATCCGGTGGTTTCCGGATGCATGTAATCGGTGATCTTTTTGTCTACGAGCACGATTGTTTGTGCCGGAAATTCCTCATCCTTTTCCCAGAAACGCAGATGAAGTTCCACGAAAGGGAAAGGATGAAAGGCGTATGACAGATCTCCGTTTCCGGGAATCCGTGTTCCGCCGAGTCTTTCGCAGCGTGCCTGCAATACATCGATTTCGGAAGCAAAGTCAGCGGAAAAGGAATCGTAGAGGATTTTTTCCCTTGGAGAGTTTGCTCCTGAAAGCGTCGGATCCAGACTGGTGTTGGACACCATCTCCCCGGAAACAGCCGGGGAATCGATCGTATAGGTCAGAATGTGATAGATGACCATGGCTTCATTGAAACGTACTTCATCCGTCCAGTCTTCTTCCGGGATCCGGTCCGGATTCGATACCGAAGTACCTGCGGTTTCTGCAGGTAATCCCGGGTTTGTATCGGGAGCTCCCGTATAATGATTTAGGTTTGTATCGGGAGCTTCGGCAGAACGTTGCGGATCCGCATCAGCTGCTCCGGAAGAAAAAACGGGGTCGGTATCGGCTTTTTCCAGCCGGCCGGATTCCAGGCAAAGGCGGAACCAGGTTTGAAAATAACGGATATACAGGTATGTATCGGTATAGGTCAGATGCAGGATCCCTGCAATTCGTGCTGGATTATAGCCGGCATACATATCTGTCCATTGTTCCGCGATCTTCGGATAATCGTGCAGATAATATTTTCTGCACTGGTATGCATGGTAATTGACACTCATCTGTAATCGGCCTCATATATCTCGGGAAATATTCTCGTTTGTCTGCGAATGTTCGGATGTCCGGGCTGTACCGCTGCTGCTCTCTGTCGGATCGTCCTCCGCTTCGGCGGAGTCATCGGTTTTTGTATCTGGCTCAACGGAAAAATCGATCGTCTCATCATAGGGAATCGACTCCTCCATCTCCTGCAGTGTGGGAGCCGGCTGTTCGGTCGGTGTTGTCGGAATCTCATCGGCGGATACTTCGTCGATGATCACATCGGCAGAAGCTTCGGTAGTGAAGCCTCCGCTGTGTCCCTGCAGCGGCTGCAGCTTGCGGATCCGGCGGTCATAGGTATAGATGCCGTTGGTCTCGTCTTCAATATCCGTCCACTGGGTATAGACCCAGGCGCACAGACCCTTCGGAACCAGAGCCTCCACTTTTTTCAGAAGCTTGTCAAAACCCTTCTGCAGGGAAGTGGTGGAGCGGAATTTTTTGTATCCGTAGCTGGTGTCGGTGGAAACGTGTTCCGGTTCCACATAGGCATATCCGCCGAATTCGGACAGAACAAAAGCCCGGTTGGGATCGGTATGTGCTTTGAACGGAAAGAAATAGTTATGTACACTGAGAAAATCGCCGCAGCCCTGGTCATACCAGCCGCTGGCGGAGTCGATCAGATGCTCCGGATCGATCTCGCGAAGCAGTTCGGTGCATTCGGCGGTGGCAAACTGTCCCCAGCCTTCATTGAAGATCGTCCATGCGAACAGGCAGGGATGATTTTTCAGATGCAGGGCGGTATCCACCAGTTCCTGTTTGAATTCTTCGCAGCCGGCGGGGTTATCCCTGCCGGTTTTTGCCGTGATGGTACTGTCCGGGAACTTTTTGCCGGCAGCAGTGGCAACGGTCGCATATTTTGTAACGAACCAGTCATTATAGGCTTCGCCTCCGTTGACCAGATCCTGCCATACGAGAATGCCAAGGCGGTCGCAGTGATAATACCAGCGTTCCGGCTCGATCTTCACGTGCTTGCGGATCATATTGAAGCCGAAGGCACGGATCTCGTTCAGATCAAAGAGCATGGCTTCTTCGGAGGGGGCAGTAAACAGACCGTCCGGCCAGTAGCCCTGATCCAGAACACCGCGGAGGGGGATCGGTTTGTGATTCAGACAGATGCGGAGCAGCCCGTTTTCGTCCTTTTCCATGGAAATCCTGCGAAGGGCAAAATAACTGTCTACGGTATCCTCGCCCATAAAAACACGGAAGGGATAGAGCCACGGCTCTTCACAGGTCCAGATGCAGGTCATCGGAATGCGGATGGTAAGCGGTTCATTGGCAGTTCCCTGTTTGAGGATGCCTTCCATGCGGCTTTCCTCATAGCGGGATACGGTATCGTGCAGACGAATCTCCGGTTTTTCCACAAGGATCCGAACAGGAAGATCTTCAGCGGCATGCACAGTGATATGTACGCAGGCATTGTCAATATCCGGTACGGTTTCGATGGAAAGAATATGATCTTTCGGAACGACCTCCAGCCAGACGGTCTGCCAAATACCGCTGATGGGGGTGTAGTACATACCGCCCCGCTTCAGCCGCTGTTTTCCGCGTGTGTGCCAGGACTCGTCGGTATAGTCCTTGACGCGAACCAGAATATGGTTTTCCTGCGGATCATCGATAGCATACAGAAGGTCGGTTATGTCCAGCGTGAAGGGCAGATAGCCGCCGATATGCCGGCCGGCCTCCCGGCCGTTGATCTCGACGACGCAGATCTGATCAACAGCACCGAAATGCAGAAGGACCCTGCCGGTGCCTTCCGATATCTGCGGGGAACTGTCGGAAAACAGTTCTCGGGTGCAGGGAATGGAGCGACGGTACCAGAGGATCTCCTCAGGATGGAGCTGCCGGTCGACACCAGACAGAGGCGCTTCGGGAGAAAACGGAACCAGGATCTGTCCGTCATAGGGATCCGGTTCGACGTTGTTCTGGCTGATGGCATATTCCCAGTATCCGTTCAGACTGCGGAAGCTGCTGCGCTTCATGGATTCTCTCGGATATTCCTGTAGGACGTGATCCGGATGGAGCCGGCGTCCCCAGTCAGTCGTAAGTATATTCATATTTAAATAATCCTTTCGATTCGAAGTTTATCTCAATCGAGATGATTCCCGCTTCTGCAGGTGGTGCGTAATAATTTTATTATAGCATGCTTCTTACAGCGGACTTCTATAATATGAAATGAAATAACTTGATTTTGACAAAAGCTTTTCCTTAATTATCGGAATTGGGATAAATAATAGGAAAATTGCAAAAAAAATATTAGTGAAAATGTTTACCGTGACAGTGCTTTATTATATAATATTAGCAGTTATAACCAAAGGTCTCTTTTTTATGCAAAAAAATGATGCATTTTTTGCATAAAAGAAGGAGATAAGCGAAAAAGATGTGCATAATACAGCTTTGGTTATACTGTCAGAAGTATTACTAAATTATTACTATGAAAGCGGGGAACAAAATGCAGAACAGTATGTTAGCAATGATCCTTGCCGGCGGACGTGGAAGCCGACTGAAGGACCTGACCAACAAAGTTGCCAAACCTGCAGTTTCTTTCGGTGGAAAATATCGTATCGTTGATTTTCCGTTGAGTAACTGTGCCAACAGTGGAATTGATGTTGTCGGTGTACTGACACAGTATGAGTCCGTTCTTCTGAACAGCTATGTAGCTGCAGGCAGACGCTGGGGACTTGATTCCAAGGACAGTGGAGTATTCGTACTTCCGCCGCGTGAGAAAGCAGATGCAAACCTGGACGTTTACAGAGGAACTGCGGACGCGATCTCTCAGAACATCGACTTTATCGACAGCTATGATCCGGAATATCTGCTGATTCTTTCCGGTGACCATATCTACAAGATGGATTACGACAAGATGCTGGACTTCCACAAGGAGCACAAAGCAGATGCAACCATCGCCGTTCTTCCGGTACCGATGAAAGAGGCAAGCCGTTTCGGTATCATGAACACCGATGAGTCCGGACAGATCGTAGAGTTCGAAGAGAAACCGGCAAATCCGAAGAGCAACCTTGCCTCCATGGGTATTTATATCTTCAGCTGGAAGCTGATGCGCAAGACCCTTCTTGCAGATATGAAGAACCCGGATTCCAGCCATGACTTCGGTAAGGACATCATCCCGGCATATCTGAATGCCGGAAAAGCTCTCTGGGCTTACAAATTCGAAGGATACTGGAAGGATGTAGGTACCATCGATTCTCTGTGGGAGGCAAATATGGACCTTCTGTATAAGAGAGATGAGCTGAACCTGTATGATCCGACCTGGAAGATCTATACCGACGATGCTTCCGGCCTGCCACAGTATGTCGGCGAGTCCGCAGTGATCGAGAATGCATACATCACACAGGGCGTAGAGTGCAATGGTGAAGTTAAGAATTCCGTACTGTTTACAGGTGCAAAAGTCGGAACAGGTGCAAAAGTTGTTGACACGGTTCTGATGCCGAATGCAGTTGTTGAAGACGGCGCAGTTGTTACCAGAGCACTGGTAGCTGACGGCGTGAAGATCGGCAAGGGTGCCGTTGTCGGAAGTGCCGACAGCGAAGAGATCACACTTGTTGCAAAGAACGTAAAGGGGGCGGAATAATGGCTAAAGCTACAGGTATTATCATTTCATCAGCCAACAATGTAAGGGTTGAAGGAATGCAGGACTACCGCCCGATGGGTGCGTTCTCATTCCTGGGAAGATTTCGTGTAATCGACTTCCCGATCTCCAACATGAGCAATAGTGATATCGATCACATTCAGTGCTATGTTCGTGAGAATCCGCGTTCACTGGCTGAGCATATCGGAAACGGAAGCAACTACAACATCAACTCCAAAAAAGGTAAAATGCAGCTTCTGTTCGCTGAGAACAGTGCACTGAACAACATTTACAATACAGATATCTCCGCATTTGCAGAAAATCTGAATGTAATCGAGAGATCCAGACAGGAGTATGTAGTGATCGCTCCGTCTTACATGATCTACAAACAGAACTATGCGACACTGCTGGATGAGCACATCGCAACAGGCGCAGATGTTACTCTTCTGTATCACAAGGTAAACAATGCAAAGGATTCCTTCCTGAACTGCGATTACATTGAGATGAACAAGCAGAAAGGTGTACTGGCAATTAAGAAAAACAGCGGAACCGCTGCAAACAGAGACATCTTCATGGATACCTATGTAATGAAGAAAGAGATCTTTGTTGACATGATCAAAAAAGCAAAGAAACTGTCCTCTGTTCTGACTCTGGCACAGATCATCAACCGTGAGTGTGAGAAACTGGATATCCGCGGTGTTGCTCACAGAGGTTTCTTTGCAACTGTTCTGGATCTGAAGAGCTACATGGATGCCAACCTCAGCCTTCTGAACTATGAGGAGGCAACCGACCTGTTCAAAGATGAGTGGCCGATCTATACAGCAACTACCGATGCATGCCCGACACAGTACTTCGAAGGCGGAAGTGCTAAGCAGGCAATGATCGCTAACGGCTGTCTGATCAAAGGTTCCGTAGAGAACTCTGTAATCGGACGTGGCGTTACTGTTGAAGAAGGTGCTGTAATCAAGAACTGTGTTGTTAATGCATATGCAGTTATCGGCAAAGGCGTTCATATCGAGAACCAGATTGTTGATAAATGGGCACAGATCAAGAATGTACCGGAACTGATCGGAACACCGGAGCAGCCGGGATACGTTCGCAGAGACGACATTCTGTAAAAACAAAATCCAAATACAAATACCCTGCGGATCATTCCGCGGGGTATTTTTGTGTCAGGGTGCACGGACGTGCGGAGAATTGCAGATCACGGTCTGCACAGGTCATATCGTCAGATCTCCTTACAGGGTTCATGCATAGAAAAAGACCGATGTGCTGGTACACATCGGCCTTTTTCTGTTTCTTTAAAATGAGGGGGGAGATAGTGAGTGGTTAATCAACTATCTGTCTTTAGTATAAGTAAGAGATATGTGCAAAGTGTGTACTCCTTCGAAAAAAAATCTAAAATTTCTTAAGAATAATTTTAGAAGTTTGGGTGTGGAGCAGCTTTGGATCAGGCGGAAGGCTGTTCTTTCTTCGAGAGTCACGAGGGATGCTCTTCTGACTGGAGGCAGTTACAGGATCTTTCTGCCTTCCTCCAGAACGGAAACCAGAATACCTGAACACTCCATCAGGTGCAACATTTCTTCTTTCTGATCCTTGGTTATCATACGGGCCATATCCCGGAATTCCGGTGTCATCCGATGCCGGCAGGGCTGTGGAATGAAGCTGCGAACTTCTCCGTTAAGGCAGATCTCCAGACTGGTCAGATCGTTGGGACTTCCGAGACCGCGGAGCCATCCCTTTTCGCCCTGGATCAGGATGAAGCCGGGAGATGCGGAGTCCTTTGCGGCTGAAGCTGTCGCTGTAAATGCCGGATACTGCAGGACGGCGGTGCCGGAGGTATCCACACCGTTAAAACCACGGTTGGGATAGTAGGTCATTTTATCCGGACTGCCGAACAGACCGACCAGAAAACTCAGATTATATACATTGAGATCCATAAGGCTTCCACCCTGCAGAGCCGGATCAAAGGCGGGAAGGACTTCCCCCTTCAGGTAGGCGTCATAGCGGGAGGAATACTGGGAATAATTGCACTGAACCAGATGGATGGGGCCGAGTGCGGGGAGAATTTCCTGCATTTTGGCGAAAATCTCGGAATGCCAGGGCGTAAGGGCTTCCGAGAGATACAGATCCTTCTCCCGGGCAATCTGAGCAAGGTCATCCCATTCCGCGCGGGAAGTCACCGACGGCTTTTCGAGAAATACGTGGCGGCCGGCTTCCAGTGCTTTGCGGGCATAGCTGTAATGGGCGCTGTTTACAACAGCTATATAGATCAGTTCTGCTGAATTTTCCGGATCCTGCAGAAACTGGTCGTAATCGGAATAGACACCGGGGATCCGGTATTGTCCGGCTATTTGAACGGCTGCATGCGGATTGTGAGGTCCGGAGCAGATGGAGACAACTTCGATGTTTTGCACATCATTCAGCGCATCCAGTGCCTGATGAACGATTTTTCCTGTTCCGACGATTCCGAGTTTCATAGAAGGATCCTTTCTGTTCAGATGTGTTTTTGTTCGGTTCTATGCATAGAAGAATAAAGCTGCAGAGTAATACGACCGCATGGCAGAGCAGAATGACCATCTGTCAGATATACTGCGGATGGGTTCAGTATATCGTTTGGACGAAGGCATGACAAGTCAAAGGCGCTCTGACTAAGCGGAAGGACACTCCTGCTGGGAACTACAAAAGAGCTGGGAATATAGATGTATAATGAATACTTTTTTGTGTCTTATATACAAAAATATGGTGGGGTTAGAAACGAATGACAGCGATATTCCTATGCTATGGTACAATTAATCTTGTGCATTTAATGATTGCAGTGATTGTGCGGGAAGCTGATCCGAAATGGGAAGGGAGGTTTGTTATGCATCTTTTTCTGACGCGGCAGCCCTCCATGGAGGTGCTGCCGGATTTCAAGCTTGCTTTGGTGGAGCGAAAAAGTCCGATTTTGGGCAGGGTTTCGATGTTTTTTCAATTCAGCTGTCACAATTTTCAGGAAATTCATCTGGTACCGGACGGTTCCTATGATCTGCTGTTTTTCTTTACGGAGAAAAAGGTATCGGCCTGGCTGTACGGCAGTGTCAGAGAAGTGCAGACGATGCCCTTTGAAAAAGACAGTTCCTGCTTCGGAATTCGTTTTTATCCCGGTTCCTGCTCGCATTTATTTCCGCTGAAGCTGGAGGAATTCTCGGGAAGGATCCCTTTTTTTCTGAAAGACAGAGAAGAAGAGGTGTTTGAGAAAATGGCACATGCCTCTTTTGAGGAAAGAATACAGTTTATGAATACGAGCTTTTTCGCGGAACTGGAAGGCGGTAAGACAGAACCGGTTATTTCCTATTGTACCGGACGTATATTGGAAACATCCGGCATGGTTACGATCAAAGAGCTGATGCAGGAAACCGGGTATTCCGATACCTGGATCCGAAACCGGATGCTGGCAAATGTAGGATTTAAACCAAAGGAATTTGCGGAGATCATCCGTTTTCAGAATTCACTGCACATGATGACAGAGGGGAGTATTACATTTTCCAGGATCGCACAGGAAAGCGGTTTTTTTGATCAGAGCCAGATGAATCGGACCTTTAAAAAGTTTGCTCATACAAAACCGTCGGCACTGATCGGGGAACTGCACAGAATCTATAAAAATATTGAGGCGTAGATTTGTAAAGTGCATGCGAGGGCTTACATGATGCCTCAGAGATCTGGACATCTGCATGCGGCAGATCGAAGGGATATCATGAAGATAAAATCGGCCGAAGGACAAAATGCTGTCCGGAAAGCCGGTTTTTTTGAATTTATAGTGAAAAATGACCATAAAAAGCGTTGGAAGTTCGGTTTTGTACAAGACACAGAATGAAAAGAAAGGTATGATTGCTTTACTTGAGACTGGAAGCGGCAGTTCGTGGAAAATAATACCGTTTCCCATATGGAGGAGGACATTATGAAAAACAGAATCAGGAAAGTAACTGCAATTCTTGCATGTACAGCAATGGTATTCGGCCTTGCGGCATGCGGATCCAAAGAAGAGGCACCGGCAGCAGCTGCAGCATCATCTGCACCGGCAGCAGAAGCTGTAAAATCCGAGTCCGCAGCACCGGCAGCAACCGATGGCAAGGACTGGACACAGGGTGAGAAAAGAGAAATCAAAATCGCAACACTTCTGACTGAGAGCTCTGTTTCCGGTAAGGCACTTCAGAAATTTGCAGATGACATCAATGCAAAATCCGGCGGACGTATTGTAGCAAATGTTTACTACAACGGCGTACTTGCTGATTACCAGTCTGCTTTCGAGATGGAGCAGGAGGGTGATATCCAGATGACAACAGAGAACCCGCTTGTTTACGAGACCATGCTTCCTACATTCGCTACTCTGGACGAGTATTTCCTGTTTGACGATCTGGATCATGTACATCGTTTCCTGGAAGGCGAAGGCGGCGAGATCATGAACAAAGCATGGAATGATGCAAAACTGGAAGGTCTGTGTGCGTTCGGTCTTGGTTTCCGTGAGCTGTCCAACAACAAAAAAGAAGTTCATAACATGGCTGATATGAAAGGCCTGACTCTTCGTGGATATTCTACGATTCAGATCGATGCATGGAATGCAGCAGGTGCTGCACCGACATCCGTAGACTGGAATGAGCTGTTCGTATCCATGCAGCAGGGACTGCTGGATGGACAGGAATCCGCACTTTCCACCATCTATGACTTCTCTTTCTATGAAGTACAGAAATACATCACTCTGACAGACCATGTATGGACCGCTGACTGGGTAGTATGCAACAAAGAGTGGCTGGAAGGCCTTGGCGATGATGAGCAGCTTGTTCGTGAGACCATGAACGAGGCTTATGAGTGGCAGAAAGAAGCATACCAGGCTGAGATCGAAAACTACATCAAGTTCTTTGAAGAGAAGGGGATCGTTATCACAGAGATGACTCCGGAAGACAAAGCTGAGCTGAAGGAAGCTATGGCACCGACAACAGCTAAATCCGTAATCGAGACCTGCGGTCAGGAAACCTATGACAAGATCCATGAACTTGTTGAAGCGGCAAGATAATCAGATTTTTATAATCTAATTATATTCCAACACTTTTTTAGGGGGCGTAATTTACTTACGTCCCTTTTTGTGTAGAATACAATATGGTATGTGGGGAGCATTCCTGAAAATGCAGCACATGCAGGCGGAGAGATCCATGGTCAATAAAACAGGAGAATCTCAGGAGAAGAGACAGGCACTGCTGGGAAGAAAACGTTAATAGAGTACAGGGATACGGAAATGACATTCGATCAGATAATTATTTGGATAGCTGCTATAGGTGTACTTCTGGGAGCAGCGGATTATATATGCGGAAATCGCCTGGGACTGGGCGAAAAGTTTGAAGAGGGATTTAAGTCGATGGGCCCGCTGGCCCTGGGCATGACGGGAATCATCTGTCTGACACCGGTAATCGCCCGCTATGCAGGACCGATGATCTCGCCCTTTTTTCGGATGATCGGTGCGGATCCGGCAGTGGTCGGTTCGTTCCTGGCCATTGACATGGGCGGATATCCGCTGGCAATGGCTCTTGCAGATCAGGAAGCAGCCGGTTTGTACAGCGGAGCGATCGTATCCTCCACACTGGGGTGCACATTGACATTCTGTATTCCGGTTGGCTTTTCCATGATCAACAGGGAAAATTTTTCCGGTTATTCGGAGGGCCTTCTGTGGGGACTGATCGCCATTCCGTTCGGTTCACTGATCGGCGGTCTGGCAGCCGGATATAACGTGGTAATGCTGTTATGGAATACTCTTCCGATCTTTGTGGTATCCATGCTGCTGGCATGGGGAATGAAACGGATCCCGGAGAAAATGACGTCCGGCTGTGTTATTTTCGGAAAGATTCTGACGGCTGTCATTTATGCCGGGCTTGCGGCAGCTGCTTTTGAGAAACTGACAGGAGTTGTACTGATTCCGGGTATGGATCCGATCGGTGAGGGATTAAAGGCTGTCTGCGACATCGGCGTGATCCTGCTGGGAATCTTTCCGGTTCTTGGGGTATTTACCGGCCTTTTGTCGAAACCCTTATCGGCAGCAGGCAAAAAAATCGGTTTCCGTGATACGGATACGGCCGGAATGATCTTTACCATGGCTACGGTGGTTGCGGTATTTCCGATGATCAAGGATATGTCGAAAAAAGGGGGGGTGCTGAATGCTGCCTGGCTGGTATCCGCGGCATCTGTATTTGGTGATCACCTGGGATATCTGGCAGGTGTCAACCGCAGTATGATCTTCCCGATGGTGGTTGGAAAACTGGCTGGCGGAGTACTCGGGGTATTACTGGCAGCCAGAGCTGTGAAGCATAGATCGGATTTGGAGAAGATCGATTAATAATAAGGCGGCTGAATGTATGGGAGGGCGTAATTGATTTACGTCCTTTTTGCCATGCTGCAGAGAGAACGTCCGGTGTGGACGTTTTTGGTTTATGGAATACATATATTTATGGCGGTGGTCAGTGTGAAAAAAACGTAAAAACAGACTTGTGGAATCGATTTCACGGTGCTATATTTACTGTGTAAACGTTATTTTTTTAACAAGATAAAACTGATTCTGATTAGAAAAGGAGAACATTGCATGAAATCTTTCGAGTATGTTGTAAAAAATCCATTGGGAATCCATGCACGTCCGGCTGCGCTGCTTGCACAGGCCTGTGTCAATTTTAAAAGTGCAATTACGATTGCAACAGATGATGCAGTGGCTTCTGCTAATAACGTGCTGCAGATCCTGAAGCTCCATGCAGGAAAAGGGGCACGTCTGACGATCACGGCGGAAGGTCCGGATGAAGAGGAGGCAATTGAGAAAATTCAGCAGGTTCTGCACGAGATCGCTCCCAAGAACAAAAAAGTGGAAGTTCTGAAGATTGCCTTTTTCGGTACGAAAAAATACGATCGTATCTTCTTCAGCGAACTTGCCAAGGATCGTGGAAACGGTGCATACAATGTGGAATTGAAATATCTCAGCAGCCGTCTGACTGCAGAGACCGCACATCTTGCGCAGGGATATGATGCTGTCTGCATTTTTGTAAATGATGATGCCGGCAGGCCGGTAATCGAGCAGCTGGCTGCCTGCGGTGTACGACTGATTCTTCTTCGTTGCGCCGGATTCAATAATGTTGATAAAAAGGCAGCGGAGGAGTATGGAATTACCGTTCTTCGTGTTCCTGCATATTCTCCGTATGCGGTTGCCGAGCATGCAATGACGACCATTCAGGCTGCAAACCGTCGTATTCACAAGGCATATAATAAAGTCAAAGATAATAACTTTGCTCTGAACGGACTTCTCGGAATCGATCTTCATAACAAGGTTGCCGGTATTATCGGCACAGGCAGAATCGGTCAGTGTATGGCACGTATCTGCAAAGGATATGGAATGACGGTACTTGCATGGGATGCATATCCGAACGAAGCACTGGAGAAGGAAGGCTTATTGACTTATGTAAGCAAAGAAGAACTATTACGTAAAGCTGATCTGATCTCTCTGCATGCACCGCTGATCATGGGAAAAGCCGGTACCTATCATCTGATCGATGCACAGGCAATCAGTGAGATGAAAGATGGTGTAATGCTGGTGAACACATCCAGAGGAGCACTGGTTGATGCGGAGGCATTGATCGAAGCACTGAAGAACAATAAATTCCATGCGGTTGCTCTCGATGTATATGAAGGTGAGGATGCAAATGTTTATACCGATCATTCGGAAGATATGCTGAGCGAGGACATTACGGCAAGACTGCTGAGTTTCCCGAATGTCATTGTCACTTCCCACCAGGCGTTCTTTACCAGAGAGGCACTGCAGGCAATTGCAGCTGTAACAATGGAAAATGCACGTAATTTCAACGAATCTCTTCCGTATGGAGATGCAGAAGTTTAATTAAAAAAATAAGGGCAAAGGTGCCGCAGAACCATAGTGGTTTTGCGGCACCTTTTGTGTGCAGGGGCTCGTTTATATGGATATAGTTTTTTGTGTGAAGAAACGAAATATGAAAAAAGCCTTTAAAATTAAGAGTTTTCCATTCTTCTCGTTCACGGTAAAAAAAGGAAAGTGAAAAAAATTAAAAATTGTTGTTGACAATATGAAAATAAGATGGTAAATTGAACAAGCTGTCGCGTGAGACATCACAAAAACAGCACAGAACATTGACAACTGAACAGT
>JAUNAK010000144.1 GCA_030527665.1 Eubacteriales bacterium | reverse complement strand
GCGCATTTGTTTCTGCTTCCGATTTGTTTTCTTATATGAAGTATTGATCAAATCCACTTCCTTTCCTGATCACACTGTCCCTTCCGAACGCATTTTCATCATAGATATGTGTCATATCATTTCTGCTTCTCGACATATGCAGATTTGCTTTGTAATTTTCATATTTCTTCATACAGTATGATTCCTTCCGTATCAATGGATCTGCGCAATGCCGCAGTAATATTCCGATCCAGATCCACAACATCATAGGTAAGCAAAGTACTTGTATTCTCTTCTACATCCAGTGAAAAAGCATCTGCATCACCTCCGCTGACCGCCAGGTCAATATCACTTACCCTTGTATGATCGCCTCTGGTACGCGAACCAAATAAAATCACCTTAGACACTTTGTTCTGCTTAGCTATCTCGACAATTTCCTCAACGATTTTCTGATCTAAAAATGCTTTCTTCACGGTCTTCTGCTCTTTCCTATTTATATCTGTAAATAAAGAGATCCTTCCGTTTTCTTATTTCCTATCAGCAAATAAAGAGACCCCCGACAAGAAAATCGCACACACTGCACGACTGCCGGTCCGGGGACTCTTACAAAATTTGCTTTTTATCCGTGCAGGATCACGGTATATTCTCTCTCCGGCTGCATTCCCGGGAAAGAACCTTCTCTCTTCTCGATCGTAAGCTTTCCTTCTGCTTCCTTCCAGATCAGCCGGGTCGTCGCAAATGCTCCGTTCTCATAAGAATAATCTTCCCCGTTATCTTCATACAGGGTAAATTCCGCATCGGCGCCGCGATATACGTGGATCTCCATCGGACGGTCGGAATGCTCCTGTGCATAGCTGAGGGACTCCTCCATCGGAAGAATGCTGCCGGCTTTTACGAAGACCGGCATCGAATCCAGCGGTGCCTCTACCCTTACTTCCTGTCCGCCTTCATAATAACGGTCATTTCGGAAGTCATACCAGTCGGTTCCTGCCGGCAGATAGACCTGCTTTTCCTTTTCTCTCTCAATCGGACGGCTGTTGTTCTCGTAATACATCGGCTCCAGTACCGGGCAGATCAGCAGATTTCTGCCGAACATAAACTCGGTATCGATGTCTTTTGCCTTTTCATCGGCAGCAAAATCAAACAGCAGGCTTCGCATGATCGTAAAGCGATTCCGGCGGACAGCACCTGCCATCGCATAGATGTAGGGCATCAGGCGGTAACGAAGACGGATGTATTTTTCAATTGCATCATAGAACATGGTTCCCTTTTCACCGAAATTCCAGATTTCTCGCGGCGTATCGGTACCGTGGGAACGGAACATCGGCAGGAAACAGCCCATCTGGATCCAGCGGGTATAAAGCTCGCAATAGCCTTTGTCCTTCACTCCGTCATCGTAGATTCCCTTCCAGAACCATTTTGGTGTCGGATCGGTATTGCAGGAGCATCCTCTCTTTGTCCATTCCTTACCGACTGTGAAGAAGCCGCCGATATCCAATGTCCAGTACGGATAACCGGACATGGCCATATTCAGACCTTCGGCAATCTGTTTCTTCATCGTTGTCCAGGATCCCGTAATGTCGCCGGACCAGAGCATGGCTCCGTATTTCTGTCCGGATGCATAGCCGGATCTGGTCAGATTCAGCATGCGCTTGTCCGGATAACTCTTTCTCTGATTCTCACTCATGCCCTTCGCATGCATCAGCGCATAGGCATTGGCTTTTTCCGCCGGCAGATATTTCTTATGCTCGGTTCCAACCATCTGGAAACGCACCCAGGGTTCTCTCTTGATCTCACCGCCCCAGTCCGGACCTGAAAACGGCTCGGTAGAATCGCACCACCAGGAGTCAAATCCATTCGCATACAGACCTTCCTCTGCCTGCTTCCAGTAGATCTCCCTTGCCTTTTCATTGAAGGCATCATACGTTGCCAGGTCGTTCAGCATATAGCCTGCTTCCGTCAGCTCGGTATGGTTCGGTGTGCCGGTGTTCATATTCGGCCATACAGATACCATGGTGTGCACATGCATATCATGGATCTCCTGCATTTTTTCCTTTACATCCCCATAACGGGTCGGATCCAGGGATTTCTGTCCCCACTGCCCCTCCGGCCAGGAGTTCCAGTCCTGCACAATACAGTCGATGGGAACATCAAGGTCACGATATTTTTTTACAACATCAGCCATCTCTGCCGCGGAATAGTACTGTTCCTTGGACTGCACATAGCCGTATGCCCACTTCGGAAGCA
>JAUNAK010000143.1 GCA_030527665.1 Eubacteriales bacterium | reverse complement strand
GCTTGCACACAGTGCTTTTTTCAGTTTCAGAGTAGTTTTCTGCTGCAGATTATTTGATTTCTCTGCATTTATGCCTGTTTTCAAGGCATTCTGCCTATATATACGCAACTTGACAAGCTATTCCATGCAGGATATAATTTAGAGAATGAGATAGAGGTTGCGTATTTCATCAGTAAATGACCGGATGGACCGGAATCAGAGGAAGGTTATTGAAAGGGGCATACGCCGAAAGAATACATTTCCGGAAATGTACTCTTGGGCATGAGGCAAACAGCTTCATGACTGTCATCGTTTGATGGAGTGCTATCCCAATATGCATGCAGATTCTTGTATCCTGCATCGTATGGAGAGGCGCCTGATCCGGCCGCCTTTTTTTATTTCTGACAAAAATATATTTTCAGACTTTAAAAGCAGCATCAAACAAGTCAATTCATATATCAGGAGGTATGTATTCTATGTCACTGTTTAAGGGTGCCGGCGTTGCGATCGTAACACCGATGAATGAAGATGAAAGTGTAAATTATGAGAAACTGGATGAGCTCCTTGAGTGGCAGATCGCCGAAGGAACCGACTCCATTATTATCTGCGGCACCACCGGTGAATCCGCAACCCTCACGGTTGAGGAGCATCTGGCAGTTATCAAGCATTGTGTGGAGACAGTTGACCATCGTGTACCGGTTATTGCAGGTACCGGTTCCAACAGCACACAGAGTGCCATCGAGATGTCTCAGGAAGCAGAAAGCTACGGTGTTGACGGTCTTCTTGTCGTTACACCCTATTACAATAAAGCAACCCAGGCCGGCCTGATCAAACATTACACGATGATCGCAGAATCTGTAAACGTTCCGATCATCATGTACAATGTACCGTCCCGTACCGGCTGCAACCTCCTTCCGGAGACCGTTGCATACCTTTGCAAAAATGTAAAGAATATCGTTGGTCTGAAAGCTGCTTCCGGCAACATTTCCCAGATCGCACGTACAAAAATGCTCTGCGGTGATGACATTACCATTTATTCCGGCAACGATGATCAGATCGTTCCGATCCTCGCACTCGGCGGTGCCGGCGTCATCTCCGTTCTGTCCAACGTAGCACCGAAATATACCCATGAGATCTGCAGCAAATTCTTCGAAGGCGATCTGGAAGCTTCCCGTGAGATGCAGTTCAAGGCCCTTGACCTGATTGCTGCTCTCTTCTGCGAAGTCAATCCGATTCCGGTCAAGGTAGGACTGAATATGATGGGCAAAAACGTAGGACCGCTTCGCGGACCGCTTTTCGGTATGGGGGAAGCCAATCAGGAAGTTCTCAGAAAAGCACTGAACGAGTTCGGTATTGAAACCGTATAAGATTTGAAGGAGCATACGAATGACAAGAATTATTATCACCGGCTGCAACGGCTACATGGGACAGTTCCTTACCGATCTGATCGCTGCAGATAAAGATGCGGAAGTCGTTGCAGGTATCGATATTGCCAATACAAAAGAGCGTCCGTATCCGGTATTCGCTACTCCCGCAGAATGCAATGTGGAGGCGGATGTCGTTATTGATTTTTCCCATTTCAGTGCCGTTGACGCACTGCTGGATTTCTGTGAAGAAAAAAAGCTTCCGCTCGTTCTCTGTACCACAGCCTTAAAGGAAGAAACACTGGTCCATGTTGCTGAAGCCAGCAGACAGACTGCCATCCTTCGTTCCGCCAACATGTCTCTGGGTATCAACCTGTTCATGAAAATGCTTAAGGAAGCTGCTTCCAAGCTTGCTCCTGCCGGCTATGATATCGAGATCGTAGAAGCACACCATAACCGCAAGATCGATGCTCCCAGCGGTACAGCCATTGCCCTTGGCGAAAGCATCAACGATGCACTGGATAACGAGTATCATTTTGTATTCAACAGAAGTGATCGGCACGAAAAGAGAGATCCGAAAGAGATCGGCATCTCAGCGATCCGCGGCGGTTCCATCGTTGGTGATCATGAGATCATGTTCTGCGGTCAGGATGAGGTAATCACCTTCCGCCATACCGCATACAGCCGTGCCATCTTCGGCAAGGGTGCGATCGAAGCAGCTAAATACCTCAGCGGCAAACCGGCCGGTATGTACGATATGAGTGACGTGATCGGCTGATTCTGTTACGCACACAGCCTTTCATTGTTTATGTTTCTGTAAAGTACATTATTCGCATATCTTTTGTTTTATACAGGCAGATCTGAAAATTATCAACCTTTCAGATCTGCGTTTTTACGT
>JAUNAK010000021.1 GCA_030527665.1 Eubacteriales bacterium | reverse complement strand
CAAACCTGGATTTGACAAACAGGTTCTGGATAATGAAAAAGACGATGTGACTGAGAATGCAGGTCAGACCGTTGAGGAGAACACACGGTCCGATAAAGGCGGTTACTGGGGAGAGACTGCAGACCATGCCATCGGCGAGTCCTTCCAGTTCCGTCTGACAGCAACACTTCCGAAGAGTGATACCATCGACAACTACAAATCCTACTACATGGCATTCCACGATACCATGTCCAAAGAACTTTCCTTCGAAAGTATCGACAAGGTAGTGGTAACTTACACGGATGCCAACGGACAGAAGCAGACAAAGGTAATTACCAACTACACAGATACGACTGCTGCATTGACAGAGACACCGGATGCAGAGCAGAAATGGTCCCTGGAGATCATGGATCTGAAGGCAGAGCTGAACGGCGGTTCCCTCAGCGAGGCACAGGTAGATGTGATCTACAATGCACACCTGAATGAGAATGCAGCCATTTCCGTGGACGAAAAAGGAAACGACGACAACCAGAACAATGCAAGACTGGAGTACGGCAACAATCCGACATGGGAATCCAACGGAAAGGATAAACCGGATGATACCGAAGAAACACCGGATGATACTGTTTTTGTATTCACCTATGATGTGAAGAACTTCAAGACCAAAGAAGACGGAACCACACCTCTTGCGAAAGCGAAGTTCTCCGTATTTACAAAGGACAATGACAAAACTCCGATCAACCTGATCCATGTGGGCGAGAAGGACGGATACGATACCTACCGTCTGGCAAAGGCCGGTGAGACGGGTGTTGTTACCGAGATCGAGACAAGTGACAGCGGTAAATTCCGTGTGATCGGTCTGGATGCCGGTGCATATGTTCTGAAAGAGACCTTTGCTCCTGCAGGATACGTAGCAGCTGAGGATATGGATATCGAAATTACAACAGAGCATAAAGAGAATGAAGACAAGGAAACGGCAGAACTTGCTAAATTCACAAGAACACTGAACGGTGAGGCATTCGACGAGAACAAGATCATCAACGAAAAAGGTTCCAAACTTCCGGAGACCGGTGGAATGGGTACCATGCTCTTCTACCTGCTTGGCGGCACAATGGCACTTGGTGCAAGCGGAACTCTGGTATTCAGAAAACGAATCAGCAGAAAGTGATTGACAGGTAAAGGAACTCAAAAGGCCATGCAGCTTTCATGCGTGGCCTTTCTCTTACCGGAAGTAAGACCGGAGCTTTCCGCAGGTGAGAGAAAAGCATTGCGAGTGTCCACTGGCAGCTGATTAGAAAAGTGACAGCTGAAACTATCCTGGATTATTAGCTGAGAATCGCAGGTGATTTTTAAATCAAAAGACCGCAGGAGGCGTCCCTATGAAAGGAAAAATTCTAAATATTGTTGTGGGTATCTTTTTCCTTCTGGGACTTGGCCTGCTTCTGTACCCGACCGTCAGCAACTGGTGGAATAAAAATCATACCTCCCGTGCAATTTCGGTATATAACGATCAGCTCGCGGAAATCGATGTATCGGAAGCGGAGGCGGAGATCGCCAAAGCCAGGGCGTACAATGACAGGCTGAATCAGGAAGCGGATAAAGCGAAGTTTATGGAAACACACCGGCAGGAATATGAGAGTCTGCTGAACCTGAAGAACAGCGGCATTATGGGATATGTGGATATCCCGACGATCCAGGTCACGCTTCCGATCTATCACGGAACAGAAGAAAATGTGCTGCAGGTAGCAGCCGGACATCTGGAATGGACATCGCTTCCCGTGGGTGGAGAAAATACGCACACCGTGATCTCCGGACACCGGGGACTTCCCAGTGCAAAGCTGTTTACGGACCTGGACGCGATGCAGGTGGGAGATGTATTCACGGTTCATATCTACCACGAAGAATATTACTATCAGGTGGATGATATCTCCGTCATTCTTCCGGAGGAAACGACCATACTGGTGCCAAGAGCCGGCAACGACTATTGTACATTGCTGACATGTACACCCTACGGCATTAATTCCCACCGCCTGCTGGTCAGGGGCACCCGGATCTACCCGACATTCCAGGAGGTAACGATAAACGATGATCTGCAGGTGATCTCACCGATCGTCGTTTCGGGAGCGGCGGCTGCTGTTATTCTGCTTCTGGGCTGCATTCTCGACTGGAGTCTGGCAGGCAGACCCGGACGCAGAAAAAAGGAAAAGTAAGTGCAGAGCTCAAAAGAGGATCTGCAGGCGATTAGATTGCGAATCCCGTAAAAGAATTCGCACAGGAAAGAATAAACAGGCAATCCATTGCAGAAGGAAGGAACAATTTCATGGTAAACAGTAAATGGAAAAAAAGGATCGTATGCATGCTTTGCAGTCTGTTTTGTCTGACTCTGTCCGCTCCTCTGCAGGTATTTGCTGCCGGTGAGACAGAGAGTCAGCAGACAGCTGTGGAAAGCACCGACGGATCGGCGGGACAGCAAACTACAGTGGAAAGTACTGCCGGATCAAAAGGTCAGCAAGCCGGTACAGATGCTTCCGGCGCACAGAGCAGCGGGAATGAACAGACAGATGCCGGAAGAGTTCGGTTTTGCGGGATCTCAGAGCCGAACGTGGACACCGGTATCCGCGGATCCATCCGCATTCATGACCGGTACGGAGAAGGGGCAAAATACAATTTGTATCAGGTTGCAGTATTTGATGCGGACGGTACGGCATACTATACCGATGCCTGGACAGGAGCGAAGGACAAGCTTACCGGACTTCCGGATAACCTGGGTACAGCAGCGAATCAGGAAAAACTGATCGATGGTCTGGCTAAACTGATCACGGCACAAAAGATGAAGGCATATACCGATCCGCAGCAGATCGATGCAGACAAAACGGTCACATTTACCGGTGTGGAACCCGGATATTATCTGGTGCTGACAGAAGCACCGGAACGGTCAGACAATAAGGTATATTCGGCCAGTACGATCCTGGTGTCTGTTCCGGAAAGCACAGAAGCGGATACGGATCAGAATCTCTATTCGGTGCAGATCGAAGCTAAGTCGGAGTTAAAAGATAAACCGAAGAATACAACGCCGACACCGACCCCGAGTACAACACCGACTCCGTCAGGAAATAACTACCGGTCATCCGGCGGCTCCGGTACACCCTCCGGCGGTTCCGGAACATCGTCCGGGAAAGCAAGCGAAAGGCTTCCGCAGACAGGTGTTCTGTGGTGGCCGGTTCCCGTACTTTTCACAGGAGGCCTGTTCCTGTATATTCTGGGAGTTATTCTGGAACAGGAAAAGAAGAAAAACTGATGCAGACAAAAGAAAAGCGGAAAGTGGTACATTCATTTCTGTTTCAACAGGAAAAAAAGAAAAAATGATGTGGATCAAAGGAGCATGATATGAAGGGAAGACGAATAAACGGAAGAGCAGTCAGTACCTTCGGTATTGTGCTTCTTTTTTGCGCCTGTGCACTGCTGTTTTATAATATCTGGGATACGGACCGTGCAGGACGTTCCATCGAAGAAGCGGCGCAGCTGCTGCAGGAGTATCGTGAGAATACGGAGGAGGATCCTTATCTTTCGGGGAATATGGACGGAATCTCAGGAGAAACTGACGAAGAGACGGAGGATACGGATCGTCCCATGCCGGAAGTTGTGATCGACGGTATAGCCTATATCGGTAATCTGCAGGTTCCGTCTCTGGGACTGGATCTGCCGGTGATCACCGGATGGAACTACGATATGCTGCGGGTGGCACCATGCCGTTATACGGGGAGCGTATATAAGAACGACATGGTTCTGGCAGCACACAATTATCAAAGGCATTTTGGTATGCTGCAGAGTCTGGAAAAAGGTGCGGAAATTCGATTTACCGATATGGACGGGAACGAGTTTCGCTATACCGTAGAGGCGAATGAGGTGATCGAACCGACAGGCGTGGAGAAAATGGTCAGCAATTCCTACGATCTGACCTTGTTTACCTGTGTGCCCAGCGGCATGGCCAGATATACCATTCGCTGCAGGCGGATACAGGAAGCGGACGAGTAAAGTAGTATTCTCCGAACCGAATTTGTTGTATGTGATGCATCCGGGGAGTTAAAAATGTGAATCCCGGTGCGGATTCGTACATGGCACTGCAGGTTCGGGAGAACTGCAGTGCCGAGTGCTATATACCGAACGGGTAAAAACATGACCGAACGAGTAGAAAATGAACCGTTCGAGTAATTGGTCTTATCATAGGACGGGGGTAATGTATAATTAGGATAACATGCAGGAAATGGAACAGAGGGAGGAAGTAAGTAACTATGAAAATTGCCTTAATCGATTGCGATCATACATTTACATCTTCCTTTGTACCGCTGCTCCGGCATTGTATGGACACGGTCGGAATCAGTAACTGTGTATTGGACGTTTATGATGAGCCGCAGAAGTTTTTGAATCGGACCTATACGACCGGAGAATACTTCATGATCCTGATGGATCTGTATCAGCCGGGGACCAATGGAATTGAAGTGGCAGGGGCGATTCGGGTACGGGACGAGGAGGTCCCCATCGTTTTTATCAGCTCCATTAACGAATATGCTACAGAGACTTATATGGTCGATGCAGCATATCTGCTCATGAAGCCGATCGATGAGAAAAAGTGCTTCCGGATCCTTAACCGGGTGCTGCATCGCATGTGTCCGCAGAGCTGGGAACTAAAGCTGGCTGACGGCTTTATCTGTCATATGATCGATATTGCCTATATCCGGATCTATGATCATTGTTTTCACCTGTATCTGGATGACGGAGGAGAACATCTGGTGCAGGAGATCGATGAAGAGGTCATGGAGAAGATGATGCAGGTATATCGCTGCTTCTATCGGGTCACACCGGATTCCGTAGTGAATATGGCACATATCACGGCTTTCAGAGATGCAGACAGCGTAAATAAAGATATGAGAAAATCCGGTAAGTCCAAAAGGAATACGGGAAATTCATCGGGCGCTGCGGAATGCAGCGGTAAGACCGGAGACGGGGCAGCCGAAAAGACCGGTATAGAGCTGAGCGGCAGATATTCGATCGCAATGGAGCCGGATCAGATTCGGGAACTGCGCAATCATATTTCCGGACTGCAGATCGAGATCGAAATGAATGAACTCTGCCGGGTATAAGGCTGTGGCTGGAAACATAGATTATATAATCAGATCTGCATGCAAAGAGAAAGCAGTCGGATCATTGGTGTATGGAATTGTTGTATAGAATAGAAAAAATGGAATCCGATTTATTCGGATTCCATTTTTTTAAACTGAAAAGCGGCATAGGCTTCGGAGACATCTTTGAATCTACGGCGGGAGATGGGAAGAAGTTCTCCGTTTTTCATATGGAAGGTATTCTTGGAGATACGTTCCACCATATTCATATTGACGATGTTGCCCTTATTGATCGTAACGAATTCGGGATAGGGGAGAAGCAGCTTCTCGGCATCCGAATGGGACATGTACACATTGTGCGGCTCAGCCCCTTCAATATAGAAGACAACGCTGTGGTTCATATAGTTGGTATAGCGGATCTTGCGGAAGATGCATCGATAGCCGTCCGGAAGAACGATGGATCTGTTTTTCTCCAGATTCAGGAAGTTGACACGCTTCAGCATGGCCGCGACCTTATCTTCGGTAATCGGTTTCTGCAGATAGTAGCGGGCATCCACTTCATAGCTCTGTGCAGCGAATTCATTGCTGGTGGTGCAGAAAACCAGAGCGGTGTCCGGATCGGTCTCACGGATCTTCTGGGCGATGTCTACGCCGTTTTCTTCATCAATATAGATATCAAGAAAAATGACGGAATACATATGGGGCTTCCGGACAGAGAAGAATTCCTCAGAAGAATGGAACTGATCGATCTGCCGGATGGTGATGCCCATATCCGATAGTTTGTCCTGCATGGTGTCTTTCAGCTGATTAAGAAAGAAATCCTCATCATCTACGATTGCAATTCTCATATTTTCATTCTCCTGTTTTGCGCTGTATATTTGTGCGGATCGGACAGAAATTTCCCCTTTTTAGAAGAGGGGACTCCCCGATGGGGATGCTTCTATTTTACTTAACTTTCGCAGATTACTCAATATATCTGCATGACCGAATGCGTCGAAAATTGACCGAAGAAGTAATCCTTTTTTTCGGAATACAATAATTCGTATTCTTGGATGCAGCTTTCAGCAGTTTCTCTAAATGAGAAGTGTAAAAGTATGCTGGCATGTTCAGTGCAGGGGCAGCAGGGTACCTGTTTGCCGATGAATTTCAGAAAAAAGAAAAATAAAACCCCTATACCCTATTGACATAGTGGGAAATGAGGTGTATATTCACAGCATCAACTTTTAAATAAGTTAGGAAGTAGAGGTAAAGGATATGAAAAAGAAATTTACAAAAGCAACAGCAGCACTTTTGGCTTTAACACTTGTTGGAGCTTCTCTTGCAGGATGCGGCAGCAGCGCATCCGAGAATACAGACGCAGCAGAGACAGCAGCATCCGCACAGAGCGAAGCGGCAGCAGAGGCTTCTTCTGAGAAAGTTGTATATCGTACACTGGATGAGATCAAAGAGAGCGGCACCATCAACATCGGTGTATTCTCTGACAAGAGCCCGTTTGGTTATGTAGATGAGAACGGTGACTATCAGGGATACGATGTATACTTCGGAAACCGTATCGGTGAGGATCTTGGTGTTGAGATCAACTATGTAAATACCGAGGCTGCCAACCGTATCGAGTATCTGCAGACCGGAAAAGTCGATATCATTCTTGCAAACTTCACAGTTACCGAGGAGCGTGCACAGGAAGTTGATTTCGCTCTTCCGTACATGAACGTTGCACTTGGTGTTATCTCTCCGGACGATGCAGTGATCGAGAGTCTGGATCAGATCGGTGCAGACGATCAGGTGATCGTTATCTCCGGTACAACCGCAGAGACCTATCTGGAGAAGAACAACCCGGAGATCAAGCTGCAGAAATATGACGCATATGCAGAAGCAAAGACAGCATTTGTTAACGGAAACGCTGTTGCATGGGCAAATGACAACACAGAGGTTATTGCATTTGCAAACGAGAACGAAGGATATACCGTAGGTATTCCGTCCCTCGGAAGCGCAGATACCATTGCACCGGCAGTTACAAAAGGAAACGAAACCCTTCTGAACTGGCTGAACGATGAGATCAAAGCTCTTGGCAATGAGAACTTCTTCCATGCAGATTATGAAGCAACCCTGCTGGATACCTATGGCGCAGATTATGAGGATACTCTGGTCGTTGAAGGCGGTCAGGCAGCAGGCGCTGAGGAGGCAGAGGCAGTAGAGTCTGTTTCCGTTGCAGCCGTATCTGCAGACAGCAGTAAATAAGCAAAGCGTATCTGCAGACAGCGGTAAATATGTAAAGCCGTTTCTTCAGACAGCAGTAAGTAAGTGAAGGTATTTCTGTGGAATGCAGGTAATGAGCAAAGCAAATGCCGCAAAAAACAGTGGATAAGCAAAAAAATTGCTGTGGATTGCAGGAAATAAACAAAGAATTAGTTGCAGAATGCAGTAAACTGACATAGAATATAGAAAAACTATACCGGGCAGCGGATCATTGATCACTGCCCGATTTTTTAAGGAGATTTCTTATGGATCTGAATGTTATGATCTCATATCTGCCGCTCTATAAGGAGGCGCTTCTGCTGACGATGAGGATCGGCTGGGAGGGTGTGCTGATCGCTTTTGTGATCGGAATTGTCGGATCGGCGATCCAGCACTTTAAGATTCCGGTACTCCGGCAGATCATGAGTGTGTATACCGAGCTTTTTCGAAATACACCACTGCTGGTTCAGCTTTTCTTCATCTATTTTGCGCTTCCGCAGATCGGAATAAAAGTATCACCGGAGAGCTGCGGTGTCTGGGGCGTCGGACTGCTGGGCGGTGCCTATATGGCGGAGACCTTCCGAAGTGGTCTGGAGAACATTCCGAAGATCCAGTTTGAAAGTGCGGAGAGCCTGGGCATGAATCCGCTGCAGGTCTTCCGCTATGTGATTCTTCCGCAGGCGGTAACCTCCAGTGTCCCCGGTCTGGTGGCCAATGTCATCTTCCTGCTGAAGGAGACCAGTGTATTTTCGACGGTCAGCCTGATGGACCTGATGTTTACGGCCAAGGATCTGATCGGTATGTATGCAAAAACCATTGAGTGTCTGACACTGCTGGTTATTTTCTATCTGATCATGCTGCTTCCGGTATCTATTCTCGGAACTGTTCTGGAAAGGAGACTTCGCTATGCAGAGTTTGGGGATTGATGTCCTTTTTAAAGGAAAAAACTTTATCCGGCTTCTGGGCGGTCTCTGGGTGGCGGTCCGGATCAGCCTGATCTCCGTCGCCATCAGTATCGTTCTGGGACTGATCGTCGGCGTGCTGATGACATCCAAAAATAAAGTACTGAAAGCGATCTTCCGTGTGTATCTGGAGATCGTGCGGATCATGCCGCAGATGGTACTTCTGTTCATTGTATATTTTGGTACGACGAGAGTATTCGGATGGAATCTGGAGGCGGAAGTATCCGCGATCTTTGTATTCTGTTTCTGGGGAACCGCAGAGATGGGAGACCTGGTGCGGGGCGCCCTGCTCAGTATTCCGAAGATCCAGTATGAGAGCGCGATGGCACTGGGAATGAATACGACACAGGTATATGCCCATGTCATTCTGCCGCAGACGATCCGTCGTCTGATTCCGTTGTCCATCAATCTGATCACGCGAATGATCAAGACAACCAGTCTGGTCATGATGATCGGTATCGTAGAGGTTCTGAAGGTTGCACAGCAGATCATTGAAGCCAATCGAAGAAGTTCTCCGAATGCGGCCTTCGGTCTGTTTGCCGTTGTATTTATTTTGTATTTCCTGATCTGCTGGCCAATCAGCAAATTATCGGTATATATGGAAAAGAGGTGGTCATAGTGGGAGAAACCCTTGTACAGATCAAAAATCTTCATAAAGAGTTCGGAGACAAAGTGATCCTCAAAAACCTGGATCTGGATGTTCAGAAAGGGGAAGTCATCGTTGTGATCGGTCCTTCCGGCTGCGGAAAAAGTACGCTGCTTCGCTGCCTGAACGGTCTGGAGGATATCCAGGGCGGAGAGATTCTTGTGGACGGAAAGCCGCTGGACAAGAAGTCCAAAGATATTTCACTGATGCGTCAGAAGATCGGTATGGTATTCCAGAGTTATGATCTTTTCCCGCACAAAACGATTCTGGAAAATATCCTGCTTGCCCCGCTGAAGGTACAGAAGAGAAAGCGTGCAGAGGTGGAAGCGGAAGCTGTAGAGCTGCTGGAACGTGTAGGACTGGCAGACCGCAAAAACGATTACCCGCGCCAGCTGTCCGGCGGTCAGAAACAGCGTATCGCCATTGTTCGTGCACTGGTCATGCATCCGGAAGTCCTTCTGCTGGATGAGATCACCGCAGCACTGGATCCGGAGATGGTACATGAGGTTCTGCAGGTCGTACTGAATCTGGCCAGGAGCGGAAGTACCATGCTGATCGTGACCCATGAGATGGCATTTGCCAAAGCGATTGCCGACCGTATCCTCTTCCTGGAGAACGGTGAGATCGTAGAAGAGAGCCGGGATCCGAAGAAATTCTTCGAAAAGCCGGAGACAGAGAGGGCACAGCAGTTCCTGAAGTCATTTGAATATTAAGTCAGCATTGACTGCACATAAAAAAGAGCGTCCATAGGACGTTCTTTTTTACATACATGGCATACATAGTATATATGGCAAAAAGAATAACCGGCCGAACGGTTCACAGGATACCGCTCGGCCGGTTGTTCTTTTTTTATGGCTGCATGATTATGCTGCATGATTGTACTGCTTTATGATACTGCATATTCTGTTTGCAGTGTGTTGCTTTGTGTGAAGCGTTATTCATACCGCAGGGCATCGATCGGATCCATCTTTGCCGCCTTGTTGGCCGGATAGTAGCCGAAGAAGATGCCGATGACCATGGAGAAGGTCAGGGAAATAATGATACTGGAGATGGACGGGGAGGCCGTCTGTCCGAGTACTTTTACGAGTACCGATCCAAGAACCAGACCCAGTATGATGCCGATGATTCCTCCGATCAGACAGATGACGATCGATTCCACGATGAACTGGAGCCGGATGGAGCTGTTCGGGGCACCGAGGGCTTTCCGGGTTCCGATCTCGCGGGTTCGTTCGGACACGGAGACCAGCATGATGTTCATAACGCCGATGCCGCCTACCAGAAGAGCAATTCCGGCAATGACGGAGATGGCCGTGGTGATCGTGGACAGCATATCGGTCAGTGTGCTGACCATGGAAGCCATACTGTAGGCAAAGGGCTCGAAGGAACGGTTATTCCGGTAATAGGAGGCGAAGAAATTCTGCGTCTCCGTGGCGAATTTGTCCGCATCAACACCGGAATTGGTGATGACGGTGAACATGGAATAGCCTTCGGTGTGATTCAGGGTCTGTGCGGTTTTCAGCGGAATATAGGCAGCAGTGATAATATCCTTCTCGGAAGCGGATGAAAACATGCCCTGAGAAGTATCGTACTGATAGACACCGATGATGACGAAGCGATAGTATTTCTGCTCCAGCTGGATCTCAATGGTCTGACCAAGTGCAGACTCGGTATCCCCGCCGTACAGATTGTTGACAGCCTTGTCGGAGATCACGGCAACCATGGAACCCTGGTTCATGGCTTCCTTGCTGAAGTAGCTGCCGGACACAAGTTTCAGATTATTGGCAACGAAGTAGGCGGGATTTACACCGCTGACATCAACATTTGCGTAGCGGCTTCCTTCGGTGATCTTGCCGGATGCGATCGATTCCTGAATGGAGATTCCTTTTATTTCGCCGGCATATTTTTCTGCATAGTGATGCAGCATCTCGCTGCTGAAATAATCGGAAGTCTTCATTTCTCCCGCTTCGATCAGGGATTCAAAGTAAATGCCGTCCTCGTTTGTTTCGCCTTCGGCCGTGCGCTGGCGGATACCGACGGTAATGTTATTGGCCCCCATGGAGGACATGGAGTCATTTACGGAATTCGTCAGGGAATTGCCGACGGTCATAATGGCGATAACCGATGCAATGCCGATGATGATGCCCAGCATGGTCAGGAGTGCACGCATCTTGTTGGCCATGAGACTGTACAGGGCCAGTCGTATATTTTCAAGTATGATCATACGCTTGACTCCTTTATATGTTCAAGGACTGCTGTGCCGTCATTGTCCGGAGTGCCGAAGGCGGAAGGCGCTGATGCTTTCATGGATTCCGGAACCGCCTGGGTGTTATGGCTTAAATTACGGAAGGAGGAATCGGTCGGCTCCTTTGTATGTACGCGGATCACTTCGCCGTCTTTGATCGTAATCTGGCGCTGGGTTTCCTCGGCCAGTTCGGGAGAGTGGGTGATCAGCACGATGGTCTTGCCCTCCTCTTCGTGCAGCCGATGGAAGATATCCATGACCAGGCGGCCGGTATTGGAATCCAGGGCACCGGTGGGTTCGTCGGCCAGAATGATCGCCGGATCGTTGGCCATGGCTCTGGCGATGGCGATTCGCTGTTTCTGACCGCCGGATAATTCCTCCGGGAAATGCTTCATACGGTCGGACATTTCGACCATCTCCAGCAGCTCCTTTGCACGGGCGGTGCGTTCCTTGCGGGAAAAACCGGCATAAAGCATCGGCATTTCGACGTTCATCAGTGCATTTGTCTTCGAGATCAGGTTGTAGCTCTGGAAGACAAAGCCGATCTTGCGGTTGCGGATCCGGGACAATTCTTTGTCTTTGGCAGCAATTATGTCTACGCCGTCCAGGATATAGCCCCCTTCTGTCGGACGGTCCAGTGCACCGATGATATTCATCAGCGTGGATTTGCCGGAACCGGACTGGCCGACGATGCTGACAAATTCGCCTTTGTATACGGTCAGGTCGATGCCTTTCAGGACTTCCAGTTCGTTCGGGGTTCCGATGTAGTATTTTTTGTGAATATTCGTTAATTCGATGACCGGTGTTCGTTCCATTTAGAAACCTCCGAGCATAAGATCGGCAGAAGTGCTTGCGTTGTCGGTCTGCGGAATCAGAACGGTCAGGCCTTCAGTGATTCCTTCGCCGCTGATCTCAACGTAGTAATCGGTCTCCAGTCCCTTTGTCACATAGATCTTCCGGTTTTCTGGGACGGCAGCGGTTCCGCTTTCTTCGGAGGTGTTTTCCGGCGGGCATTCCACATAAAAGCCGGTGTCATCTTCCTGAATGGCATTGAACGGAACGGAGAGAACGTTTTCTTTTTCCATGAGCAGAATATTCATTTTGGCAGTCATATCCATGCGCAGATCTTCGTTTTTCTCATCGATGGAAACAACGACCTTGTAGTTTACGCCTCCGGCAGTGGAGACTGCAGCTGCGGATGCGGCTGCCTCTGCTTTTGTGGAACGGGGAGCAATCGTTTTGACCTTGCCGTTTAGTTCTTTATCGCCGGTTCCGTTTGTTTTGATGATTACCTTCTGACCGACCTTGATCTTGTTGATGTCATACTCGGTGATTTCCGTGGTGATCTCGTAATCGCTGTTATCCTCGATGGTTATGATGGTTCCGCCGGTATAGAGGGAGCCTTCCGATACCGCAACCGAGGTGACAACACCGGAGGTCTCTGCCAGAACGGTGCATTCCTCGATCTGTTTCTGATACCCGCGGATGGATTTTTCTTCCGTCTGTGTACCGGTCTTCTCGGTGACAGCGGAGATATTGATGCTGTCCTGCTTGCTGTCGATGCTGCTTGCACTGTTCCGGTCGGCATCTTCCTTGCTTCGGATCTGCTGACGATAGGCATCCAGTGCACTGTTTGCGGAAGCTTCCGCACTTTCGATGGCCGCATTTTTCTGGTCAAGGGCAGCAACATCTGCATCAAAAGCTGCCTGCAGTGTCTGGTTTTCCTCCTGCAGCTTCTGATAAGCGGTTGCGGACTGGGCGGCTTCCGCCTCACCTGCTGCGGCGGTCAGATAATCCTGCTGATAATCGGCAAGCTCATCCAGAACACGCTGGATCTTCTGGGTATCTGCATTTTCCGAAGTGCCGATGATATCTTCGATCCTGATCTCCGAAAAGTCAGCGGAAAGAGTGATTCTTCGTTCTACATTCCAGGAAGGATCGTCCAGTGCGTAGACCAGTTTTTTCAGATCTTCCTTTGATTCATTGAATTCCTTTTCGTAATCCGAAGAGGGGGGGCCGGAGTATTCGATGATCTCTGCGTTATTCAGTTCATCGATCTTCGCGGAAAGATCCAGACGGGAATTCTCTGCTTTGGTCCATGCATCCGCATATTCCTGCTCGGCTTTGCTTATGCCGTCAACGGCTTTTACATAGTTGTTCCATGCCGATGCGATATCCTCGTCGGCACGTTCAAGGGCAATATTTCGTTCTGTCTGCGCCTCGGCCAGGCTTCGCTGCGCAGAGCTGTTGTCCAGGGCGTTTTTTTCTTTTGAGGCACCCAGGGCGTTCTGGGCATCAGCCAGATCTTCCTTTATGCCGGAAGAATCAAGTACAGCCAGTATGTCTCCTTTTTTGACGGTGTCTCCGACAGCTGCATTGACCGTCAGAACTTTTACACCGGTTACCGAAGCCGATGCTTCCTGTTTTCCGACACTGGTGACGGTTCCTGTGGCGGAAACGCTTTCCGTGATGTTCCGTTTTTCGACCGATACAGTTTCCTGCTGACTGGCTTCTTCCATAATGGCCGCAGCCTGTTTGGCTGTCTGGGAGGCATACATGCCCCCGCCTGCAAGAACAGCAATGGCAATACCGCCGCCGATCAGAAGCTTTTTATGTTTCTTTATCCGGGAGTTCATAAAACAGATCCTTTCATTATATATAGGAGAATCAGAACGAACGCTGCGTGTCCGGCATCTGATCCGGTAAGTACATAGGAATATATATTCGTAGCAAGAAGTTCTATGTTTTTTATTCTATCATACAGCCCTCTGGTCTAAGCATATATTTTCAGAAAATTTTTCAGAGCTCACTTTTGGTTTGGTCTATGGTAGAATTTATCTCAGTCGAGAAGACTCCCACTTCTGCAAGTGGTGAGCTATTACAAGAATAGAAATGAAATCTGAAAGTCTATATTACGGCTGTAAAGAGAGGTGTTTGCTATAGAACGCATAAAACGAAAGAGCATTCAAAAATATATATTCCGGTCCAATACCATCATGATCCTGGTGGTCATGCTGTGTATTGTTCTGATCTACGGAAGCATTTATACGGTCTATCAGTTTCTGAATCAGGCCAACTATGTACGGCGGACGGAACTGGCACCGCAGGCGCAGCAGGCTTCTCAGATTCTGCCGCAGGTCGATTATACGGATGAAGCCCGGATCGAGGCACTTGCGGAGGAACTGGAGAAACTGGAGTTTTATCTGTTGGTGACGCATGATACCGGAGAGACGATTTACCTGAACAGCAGCGGACTGTCACGAAGTGATTATAAAGAACTGCATACCTACAGTATGCGGGACGGGCTGGTGCATACGTATATTCTGGGTGGCATGACGGTCATGACATATGTTCCGGAGAATTCGGGAATAGAGGTCTATGCCTTCAATGAAAACAATGTATCGCTGGACGGACCCTGGAAGCGTCTGATCCTGTCGATCATTTATGTGGTGATCAGTATTCTGATCTTTGTATTCGTACTCAGTGTTGTCAGCAGTTATTTTATGAGCCGGCTGAGCAAACGGGTCATGGAACCGCTGCAGCTGCTGAATGCAGCGACCGACCGGATCCGGGAGGAGAATTTTTCCGAGGATATTCAATATCAGGGAGATTTCGAATTCGAAGAGGTGTGCAATTCCTTTAATTCCATGCAGCATCAGGTGGCAAAGGCAAGGAAAAAGCAGGAGGAATACGAAAAGGCACGTACCGATATGGTTGCCGGTATCTCACATGACCTGCGTACTCCGCTGACCGCTATCCAGGGTACGCTGAAGGGGCTGCTGGACGGAGTGGCAAGAACACCGGAGATGCAGAAAAAGTTTACGGAGACTGCGTTCCGGCGTTCTGTGGAGATGAGCCAGCTGCTGGATCAGCTGTTTTATTTTTCCAAGATCGAAACCGGAAACATGCCGGTCCATCTGCAGAGGATCAACTGGTCAGAGTATATGAAAGAGTATATGGAAAAGAGAAAGACGCTGGATACAGCGAATGTCCGGTATTATTTCCATGAGACCGGCGAGAATATCGAGTCGGAGATCGATCCCAGAGAAATGGAGCGTATTCTGGATAATCTGGTGGAAAACAGTAAAAAATATGCCAGATGTGAGGAGCTGACCATCAGCTTTACTCTCAGCAGGAAGGATGATCGTGTTCACCTGTGGGTATCGGATAACGGAAGGGGAGTTCCGGAGGAGAAGCTGGGGCATATTTTCGAGAAATTTTATCGTGCGGATGAATCCCGCAATGAGACGGAAGGAAATGGTCTGGGCCTTCATATCGTAAAATATCTGACGGAGGCTATGAACGGAAAGGTAACGGCAGAAAATAACGAAGGTCTGGAGATCCGGTTTGATTTCCCGTATGCAGAGGAAGGGGAGAAGAATGGCTAAAGAATATCATGTATTGATCATCGAGGATGATGAAGACATTGCGATGGTAGAGCAGGTCTATCTGGAGAACAGCGGGTATCAGGTAACCGTGCGGAACAATGGAGAAGGAATCCGGGAACTGTTGGGGCAGCAGACGTTTGATCTGCTGCTGTTGGATATCATGCTTCCGGGAAAAAACGGATACCAGATCTGCCAGGAGATCCGGGATATCTATCCGATGCCAATTCTTATGGTTACGGCCAAGTCTGAATCGCTGGATAAGATCCGGGGCTTTAACCAGGGGGCGGACGATTATATCAGCAAACCCTTTGATCCGGCAGAGCTGGTGGCAAGGGTCAGTGCCAATATCCGGCAGTATGAACGGCAGGCAGCTCATCGGCAGCCGGAAGTCAGGGAGATCACGGTCGGCAATATCCGGATCATTCCGGAATCCCATATGGTCTATAAAGGAGAAGAGGCCATTCGTTTTCCAAACCGGGAATTTGAACTGCTGCTGTTTCTGGCAGAGAATGCAAATCTTGTTTTTTCCAAGGAGCAGCTGTTTGAAAAAATCTGGGGCTTTGAGTATGCCGGTGACAGTGCGACCGTCATGGTACATGTAAACCGGATCCGGGAGAAAATCGAAGAAGACAGCCGGGATCCCCGAATCATCGAGACCATCCGCGGGGTAGGATACAGGCTGAATGCATAAGATAAACCGCGGATAAACGGTGCGCTGTGCGTAAAGATACGGAAGCAGCCGTTACAGAAAAAAGGTGTATGGAAACAAAAGTTTAGAATATGTTTAGATAAGAGGCTCTTATCTGTTTAGCTATGCCAGGTAATATAGGCATTGCGGCAGAAAAGAGCTTTTTTGTTTACCGGGAAATTATATTCCCGGTAAACAAAAAAACTCTGCGGGAATATGCCGGAGCACATTCTTTACTGCTGCAAAAAGGACTATCGGAAAAGGAGGATGGATATGCAGAATGCAAGACAGGCGGAAATGATCTCGATCGGGAATACATTTCTGGCTTCGGTCCGTGCGGCAAAGCGTGCGAGAAGAAAAGGCAAAAAAGTTGTGTTTCTTGTACATATGCCGCGGCAGACAGAGAAACGGCTGCGAACGTCTTCACCCGGAAAATCTATTGTACGAATATGGGAAAAACACTGTTATGAGCAGGGGGATGTTCTGATTACGGAAACACAGGAAGAGAAGAGAATCCTGGAAAAATGCGGAATCAGAAAACCGGTTTATGTTGTACCGAAGGAAAGAGACTGGGTACTGATCAGGAAGATTCTGCGTCAGATCTATGTGCTGGAGAATCTGGAAGAGAGTAAAGATGAAGAAAATAAGTTCCGTGTGCCGGCAGGTACGTTCCGTGCACGATAACAGGAAATGTGAAATAAACAGAAAAAAGGTGATCTGGGCTGTGCTCTCCTTCCTGATTGCAATCGGAAGTATTGCCATGGTCATCGGCAGGAGCAAGGAATTCCGGCTGGAGGATTTCCGGGCCAGTTTACAAAGCATGAACAGAGGCTGGGTGCTGCTGGCAATCATGAGCATGTTCGGGTTCATCTGGTTTGAGGGTCAGGCGATCCTTCGCATTGCAAAAACATTAAACATAACGAAAAGACCGGGATCCGGTCTGGTCTACGGGGCAGCGGATGTGTATTTTTCAGCAATCACGCCCTCTGCATCCGGCGGACAGCCGGCCAGTGCCTACTTCATGATCCGGGACGGCATGAACGGCTCGGCGGTTGCCATAACACTGCTGTTCAATCTGGTGTTTTACTGTGTGGCACTGCTGAGTATTGCAGCGTTGAACTTCTGTTTTTTCGGCAATATACTGTCGCATCTGTCGATCCGGTTCAATATTCTCTACTGCGTCGGACTGGTCATTCTCATCGGCCTGTCTGTACTGTTTTATCTTCTGATTCAACAGGGAAAGCTGATCTATCGTCTGGGCGACTGGCTGATCGGTGTCGGAGAAAAAATGAAGCTGGTTCGTGACGGGAAGAAAAGAAGAAGAAAACTTCTGCAGTCGATGGAACAGTACCATGCCTGTGCAGGGATCATCGCCGGGGACCGCCGGGTGGTGCGGGACGTTTTTTTCTATAACGTACTGCAGCGGATCTCGCAGCTGGGGGTATCCTTCTTCCTGTTTATGGCATGGAAAAAGGACTGGCTGCTGGCACTTAAGGCGGTTGCGGTACAGTGTTTTGTTGCTGTGGGATCGAATAGCATACCGATTCCCGGTGCCATGGGCGTGGCTGATTATATGATGATCAATGGGTTTACCCACCTGCTGGGAGAATCCATGGCAGTGAATATGGAACTGATCTGCAGAGGAATCACCTTTTATGGATGTGTGATTACAGGCGGAATTATAACGATAATAGGGTATATAAGGAGAAAAAGAGAAAATGTTGGGATTTTATGATTACACGGTTTGGCTGACCTATGCATCACTTCTGTCTGCCGGGGCAGGTATTTTGTTCAGCCTGCATGGAACCGGACATCCGTATGTGGGTATTTTCTTCCTGATGATCAGCGGCTTGTGTGATGCTTTTGACGGAAGAGTGGCAAGAAGCAAAAAGAATCGTACACGCATGGAAATGAACTACGGCGTACAGATCGATTCTCTGGCAGATCTGGTTGCTTTTGGTGTGCTTCCGATCTGTGTAGGAAGTGCGATGCTGCGTGTATATGAAACGATTCCCAGTGTAGCATCGAAACTGCGGGTCAACACCAATGGTATGATCCTGAATATTCTGAGTCTGGCGATCATGCTGTTCTTCCTGCTGGCTGCTTTGATCCGTCTGGCCTACTTCAACGTGACCGAAGAAGAGAGACAGCAGAAGGAAGGCGGCTGCCGCAAATACTACGAGGGCCTGCCGGTAACCAGTTCGGCAATCATTTTTCCGCTGATCCTGACCATACAGTATATTCAGCCGAGAGATATCACACCGATCTACTTTCTGGGGCTGCTGCTTGTCGGCATTGCTTTTATCTCTAAATTCAAGGTTCCGAAACCTGGCCTTCGCGAGATCCTGATCATGGTAGGTGTCGGAGCGGTGGACTTCCTGATCCTTCTGTTCTTCATGGTGCTGAAATAAAAGGTAAAACGCGAATTCTCTTTCGAGATTCGCATTTTGCCTTTAGAAAATGATATGGAAAGGGAATAGTTTATATGCTGCGTTTTTTATATGAAACCGTCATCGGCAGATGCATATTGAAGGTCCTGACCAGACCTTCCCTTTCCCGCCTGGCGGGGAAATTCTGTGACAGCCGATGCTCTCGTTTTCTGATTCCCGGTTTTGTACGCAAGAATCATATCAACCTGCGGGAGTATGAAAACAGAAAATACGAATCCTTCAATCAGTTTTTCTGCCGGAAGATTCGAACCGGCTGCCGGCCGGTGGACAGGGATCCGGGTGCATTTATAGCTCCCTGTGACGGACTGTTAAGTATCTATCCGATCGAAAAAGACCTGGTCATACCGGTCAAGCAGTCCCGCTTCGGTATTCCGGATCTGCTTCGGGATCCGCAGCTGGCCGCGGAATATGAGGGCGGTACCTGTCTGGTGTTCCGGCTCTGTGTGAATCACTATCACCGGTATATGTATCCTGACAGCGGAACCAAAGGAAAAAATATCTGTATTCCCGGTGTTTTGCATACCGTCCGCCCGATCGCACTGCGAAATGTGCCTGTGTTCACTGAGAATGCGAGAGAATATACCGTGCTTCATACCGAGAACTTCGGCGATGTGATCCAGATGGAAGTAGGGGCCATGCTGGTGGGACGCATTCAAAACCTGCATCAGGAGGCTGTCATCCGAAGAGGGCAGGAAAAGGGATATTTCGAATACGGAGGTTCTACCATTATTCTGCTTGTGAAACCCGGTCAGGTACAGTTTTCATCAAAACTGTATGCGCAGACTCGTGAAGGAAAAGAGGTACCAGTGAAAGCCGGACAGCGAATCAATGTGAGGAAATAGAAAAAGCAAAAGTAAAAGGGATTTGAATAGTATGAAATACCTGAAAATATGGAAAGAGAACAGGCGGAACCTGCTTGCCCCGATCCTGTGCCTGATCTGGAACGAATCGGTATTTTACGGAGCAAGGATCCTGACGAAGAATCGACAGCATTATGTATTGACTTCCGGGATCGATGAACGGATCCCGCTTGTGACATGGACGATCGCGATCTATCTGATCTGTTTTCTGGTGTGGGCGCTTACCTATGTGTATATCGCATGCGGAGACCGGAAGGAGGCGAAGATCTTCTTCCGGGCGGACATCATCGGCAAGACGATCGCTTTGCTGCTTTATCTGCTTATGCCGACGACGATGCTGCGTCCGGAAATAACCGGGAATGGTGTGTGGGATATTCTGATGCGTTTCCTGTACAGGATCGATGCACCGGATAACCTGTTTCCGTCAATTCACTGTATGGTCAGCTGGTTCTGCTGGATCGGTATGCGAAAGAGAAAAGAGGACTGTTCACCGTTTTTTCGATACGGAACACTGGTATTTTCGCTGGCAGTCTGTGTATCCACATTAACGACTAAACAGCATGTGCTGGCTGATGTATTTGGTGGTATACTGACAGCAGAGCTGGCATATTGGATATCGAAGAAAATGGCAATACCCGGAAAACGGGAGAAAGGGGAATGATCCGCAGGGCTCGCAAGAGTGAACCCGGATCATACAGAAGGCGATGAATGCGAAAAAATATTATCATAAACTGACTGTACTTCTGACACTCGGAGCCTGTACAGCTGCACTGGCAGCCTGCGGAGGAAAGCAGACGGCGGCTTCGGCGGACAGCAAGGCCGCATCCGCAGTAAGCTGCGCATCTGCAGCCGACAGTGCGGTATCGACAGCTGCCGGCAGTACATCAGCAGCCGACAGTACGGCAGCAACAGCCGCAGGCAGTACATCAGCTGCTGACAGCAATGCATCCTCAACGGTTTCGGAATCGGAAATTGTGGGAATGGCAAATCCGTTTGTGGAATATGATTCTGTGGATGAGGCGAAAAAGCATATCGATTTCGATGTGCAGGTACCGGAGCAGATCGAAGGATTTACGGAAATGAACATTTCGGTCATGGATGGTCAGATGTTCCAGGCGGTGTACCGCAATGCAGAGCAGGAGATCTGCATTCGCAAACAGGCCGGACATGAAGATATCAGCGGTGATTATAATGAGTATCCGGAAGAAAAATATGTGGAATTCGAGGGCGCAGAGCTGAAACTGCGCGGTGAGAACGGAACCATTCGGAATGTGACATGGAGCAAAAACGGATATTCGTTTTCAATCTATTCGGACAAGGGACTGACAGAAGATGAGGTACAGCAGCTGGCGGAGCAGATCGCATAAGAAACAGAAGCTTGCGTCTGGTGACTTACATTGCTGTAAATACGGATTTTCGATAGAGGTAAGAATAAACGAAGCAGGACAGGAGCAGATGCTCCTGTCCTTTTGGCTTGTATAGAGGTTTTATCTGCAGAAAGGAGAACCGATCAACGGTTGTCCTGTCGCATTTGAAAGGATAGCGTGTATACGCATGTGTGATGGATCGATACTGCAGAAACGGATCTCTTATATGCTGATTCAATACAGATACTTCAGATAGGCGGATGCCTGCTCGATTCTTGGCGTATTGACCAGGATTCCGACATACAGATCCTGATCATACCTGGAGGGTTCAAGAATTGAATCTTCCGATATATGCAGTCCCAGTATCCGGTCGGAGGAAGCGGAGTCGTACCGGTACAGAGTCGACTGGTTTGAACGTACATCTGCATCCACCAGTTCTGTCAGATCATATAGATATTCTTTTTCTGCGAAAGCATCCATTACTTCACGGGATGTCACGATAACATCCAGTTCTTCAGCATCGATTGCGGCCAGGATCTTCATGCGGGATGCAGCAGTGTACTGCGGATCTGCATTGTCGGCTGCAGACAGAAAGAGATTCTGATAGAGATATACTTCCTGACGGCTGGCGCGGGAAGTAGCTGCGGAATCTCCGGATATTTCATCGGCAAGGTAATGATCGGTCAGCTGCTGTACCAGTGCAGAGGATGGCTCCACATTGATCAATGCTGTGTACAGAACGATTTCCTTTCTGGTCAGACGTCCATAAAAAAGGGAACCCAGAACATAGAGGAGAATCACTGCAGCAAACAGAGGCAGTTTGTAATAATCCCATATATACTGCAGCTTTTGCTTCGATGACCAGTCCTTCGACCATTTGCTCAATGGTTTGCTCATCTGTTTTCGTCCTCCGTGTTTCCGTCAGAGCTGTTGCTGCTGCTTGAGCTGCCTTCCGGATCAGAGCCTTCCATCTGCCGCAGGATTCCGGACAGAAGATAGGAGCACAGCAGTGCACATACTCCCATGCCGAGAAGAAATGCCGGTGTAAAGATTCGAATGATAAGGAAAACCATTGCGGCATATACGGCAGCCATCAGCACGGTACAGAGCAGAAAATGCATGCCGATGATCAGGGAATTGCGGAACATGGCACCGGTCGTATTGTCGAAGTGGGCGAGCAGCGGAAAAATATACAGCAGCACGATAACATAGGCGGCAAGGGCAACGATAAAGACCGCTGTCAGAACCGTCCAGAAAGCATTGCTGAAGCGCAGATGATATAAGGCATAGGCATCCACGCCGAGTACAAGGCCGACAGCCAGCAGGATCAGCCAGATGCCGGTGGCCTGTTTCAGGTTTGCACGAAAGGAATGAAAGAAATTTTGGGTAGGATGCCCTTCTTCATTCTTTACAAGCTTCTGACTGACATAGAAGAGTGCGGTCGTGGAGGCACCTATGGTAACAATTGGAATGCAGCAGATCATCCAGAGTGCATTGAGATAGATGCTCATTGCTATTTTGGAGAGTAGATGCATGATCGGTGCGTCAGGATTGAATAGACGGTTCATAGAGGCCTCCTTTGAATGGTACTGAAATTTAATAATGCGAAATCTGCAGGTGATGCAGAAGACCTTTATTAATCGTTGGTGGAAGCCCGGTAGATCAGGCTTGTTTCTGTGTAGATCGTACGATTATTCAGAGTAGGCTCTTTGATGCGGGACAGCAGAAGCTGTGCGGCGGAGAAGCCCATGATCTGTGTGTGAATATGGATCGTGGTCAGTGCAGGGGTGACGATGCGGGATTCCGGAGAATCATCGAAACCGCACAGATAAACATCTTCCGGAACGGAGATCCCCAATTTTTTGAAGACACGCATGGCATCCAGTGCAACAAAATCATTGGCACAGATAAAGATATCCGGCAGAGCATCCATCTTTGCTATGCCCGCTTCCAGATAACGGAGATAATCTTCTCCGTTCGGCCGCTCGACGCCCGGATAATTATGAATCAGGCAGTGTGATTCATCGATTGGTAGTCCGGCCAGATACATGGCATTGCGATAGGCAATGTAGCGCTCATAAAAAGAAGTGCAGTGATTATACTGGCCGATAAAACCGATTCGTGTTTTTCCGATCTCTGCCATGTGATTGACTACGGAAAAGATGTGCGTCTGGTTATCCATACACAGAAAATCCGTATTCAGAGGTCCTTTTTTATTGGGGAGCGGACCGTCTACAAACAGCGTAGGCTTGCCGAGACCGCAGACCATCTGTGCATATTCATAGTTAAAAAGCTCAATGCAGACAATGCCTGCTGTACGCTCCGGATTATAGGAAGCCGGAAGGGTCATATTCTCCAGATTGGCGGGAAGTACTCGGTGCATGGTCAGGCTGTATCCGAGTATCGAGATCTCCTGCTGAAATTTGTCCAGCATAGAGCGGCCGAAATGAGAATTATCCATAAAATAAGCGGTGAACAGAGCAATCTCGGAGCAGTCCTCCGAAGCGGGAGCCAGATATCCGGGCTCCATCTGGTTGGTATAATTAACATAGGAGAACTGCTTGTATCCCATCTCCATTGCCTTCTGCAAAACCTTTTCTTTGGTCGCTTCGGCCAGAATTCCTGTATTGTTTAAAGCTTTTGAAACGGTATTACGTGAAACTCCCAGTGCATCTGCGATGTCCTGGATCGTTACTCTTCCTGCCATTTGGTCGGGTCTCCTTTAAGTGTTTTTATGCAGTGTATATATGTGATTATACGATATGTTTTACTTTCTTATACCACTATTATAATGGAGAAACATAAAATGTCAAATGAAATGTTACAAATGTAAAATATAATGTAAAAACGGTGAGGAAGGAGATGCTTTTTGCATTTGTGAGCCTTTGTGCAAATGACAAAGTGGTATTGTGACAGGAAAACAGCCTGTTTTTTCTTATGTATTGCGGAAAAATAGTTGATTCCTGAAACGCGGAAGTAAAAATGCACAAAAAAGCGATGTGAAAAATGTGCAAATATGAATCGTGCAAATGTAAAAATGAAAGTTGACATTTTGTAACAATGATGCTATTCTGAAGTCACAAAAGCAACAACGCGATTTTACAAATGCACAAATCAAGGAAGGGGAATCGTAATGAGCGGTAAAGCAAAAGCGGCTGCTGCAGGAACGAAAGCAGGACGCGGGGCGGATCTCAAGGGCACACTTGCTTATATGAGATCACACTGGCAGCTGTATGTGATCTTTTTGCTTCCGGCACTGGCATTGACATTGATCTTCAGGTATATCCCGATGGGCGGAATATTGATTGCCTTTGAAGATTACAATCCGATTGCCGGCGTATTCGGAAGCAGGTGGGTAGGATTGAAGTATTTCCGGAGATTTTTATCATCACCGGATTTTATGCGGTATCTGGTAAATACATTGAAACTTAGTATTTACGGAATGCTCTGGGGCTTTCCGGTTCCGATCATTCTGGCGTTTCTTCTGAATCGGATCCAGAGTACCGGAATCAAGAAGAAGATACAGCTGGTATTGTATATGCCGAACTTCATTTCGGTCATCGTACTCTGCGGTATCGTCAAGATCTTCCTGTCCGTTACCGGACCGGTCAACCTGATGTTTCATTCCAGCATCAACTTCATGACAATGCCGGAAGCCTTCCGTTCGATTTACATCATCAGCGGAATCTGGCAGGGAGCCGGCTGGGCATCCATCATGTATACCGCTTCCCTTTCCAATGCAAGTCAGGAACTTCGGGAAGCTGCTCTGATCGACGGAGCCAATATCATTCAGCAGATCAAAGCGGTTGAGTGGCCGGCAATCAAGGATATGGTTATTATCCAGTTCATTCTTCAGGCAGGAAACATCATGAGCATCGGTTTTGAAAAAGCATATGCCCTGCAGACGGACCTGAACCTGGGCGCATCCGAGATCATTGCAACCTATGTATATAAGAAAGGTCTTCTGGATGGTGACTACAGTTTTTCAACGGCAGTTGGTCTGTTCAATACCGTTATCAATGTTATTCTGCTGATCGCAGTTAACAAGATCGTTGAGAAGATGAATGACGGTAAGGGCTTGTAAGAGGGGGACAGCAATGAAAAAGAAAAGTCAGTTTGCCAGACTTTCCGGTCAGGATAAAACCTTACTGATGATCGGCTATATCCTTCTGGGATTGTTTGTACTGGCAATTATCGTACCGATGCTTTATATCGTGATTGCTTCCTTCATGGATCCGATCACACTGCAGAACAGTGGAATTTCCTTTGATTTCAGCAAATGGACGACGACCGCCTATGAACGTGTTATTTCCAATGCGCAGATCTGGGTCGGCTTCAAAAACGCGGTGATCTACTCACTGGTATTTACGGTCGTATCTGTATTCATCACACTGCTGGCAGCCTATCCGATGTCTCGTGTGGATTTTAAGGGAAGAAAATTTTTCAATGTGATCTTTATGATCACCATGTTTTTCGGAGGCGGATTGATCCCGACCTACCTTCTTGTTACCGGCCTGGGACTGAAGGACAGCATGTGGGCAATCATTCTTCCGGGTGCATTCAGCGTCTGGAACATGATCATCGCCAGAACATACTATCAGGGAGTTCCGCAGGAGCTGCGTGAGGCAGCAGAGGTGGATGGTGCCAGCGAGGTAACCTATTTCTTCAAAATTCTGCTTCCGGTATGCCTTCCGCTGATCGCCGTACTTGCACTGTGGCAGTTTGTTGCCATGTGGAACAGTTACTTTGATGCCATGATCTATCTGAACGATGCGGCAAAACAGCCGCTGCAGCTGGTGCTTCGTTCGATTCTGATCCAGAACCAGCCGGAGTCCGGAATGATCGCGGATATGCAGAGTACCGCACAGCGTGCACAGCTGGCTGAGCTTTTAAAGTATGCAACGATCATTATTTCCAGTCTGCCGCTGCTTGTTATGTACCCGTTCTTCCAGAAATATTTCGATGCGGGCATTATGGCAGGATCGGTAAAGGGTTGATAAACGTACCGGCTATCCAGATACATGAAGTTTATCCGGTTCATATGACCGGGTGGATATAGAGTTTTCATATTCATAAGGAGACAAAACTATGAAAAAGAGCGTAGTCAAAAGAATGCTTGCAGTTACACTTGCAGCAGCGACCGTGATCTCCATGGCAGGCTGCGGAAGCAGCTCCAAAGTGGAACTGAATGACGGAACATTTAAAGAGGTGGATCCGGCATCTGTAGCAATGCCGCTGGCAGAGAAGACAACACTGACCGGTATGATCAGCTATCCGGCAAATACCGAATCGAATCCAAACAATCGTACGATCTTCAAGAGACTGCAGGAGAAGACCAATGTTGAGATCGAGTGGACAGCGATCCAGGGCGACCAGTGGTCCGACAAGATCTCTCTGGCAATGGCAGATGTGAATTCACTGACCGATTTCATTTTTACAGCCGGATTCAGTGACAGTGATCTTCTGAAATATGCCGATCAGGGTGTTATCATCAATCTGGAAGATTACATCGATGCCTACATGCCGAATCTGAAAGCGGTATTTGATAAATATCCGGAATATCGTACCATGACAACTGATACAGAAGGCCATATCTGGTCCCTGCCGTGGATCGAGCAGTTGGGTGCAAACAAGACAGCAATCCAGACTGTCGGTGACATGAGCTTTATCAACAAGAAATGGATGGATTTCCTGGGACTGGAAATGCCGACTACCGTTGATGAATTTGAACAGGTTCTGATCGCATTCCGTGATCATTCCTCTGAGCTGCAGGCTGAGTTTGGGATCGAAGGTGATATTATTCCGATGTCCTGTATCGTCAATGACGGAGACCAGGATCCGGCAATCATTATCAATGGCTTCGGTGAAGGATACGGAGATGCTGACAGAGGCCGTCATATTGCCGTAACCGATGATCTGAAAGTAATCTGCAGTGCGACACAGCAGGGCTACAAAGATGGTCTGACCTGGCTGCATAAATTATATGAAGAAGGACTGATCGATCCGGAGGCATTTACACAGGAGTGGTCCACGTATGTTTCAAAAGGTAAGTCCGGACGCTACGGCGTATGCTTCAGCTGGGATGTTGCCAACATCGACAATCTGGAAGACTGGGTTCCGCTTCCGGCACTGACTGCAGACACAAGAAACATTACTCCGCAGAATGGTTCCTTCACAAGTGGATATGACAGAGGACGCTGCGTAGTTACTTCTGTAGCAAAGAATCCGGCACTGGTTTGTGCATGGCTTGATCAGATGTATGATCCGTTCCAGTCTCCGCAGAATAACTGGGGAACCTATGGCGAAGACGATGAGTTTGATATTTTTGAACTTGGAAAAAATGATGCTGGTGAAGATATGCTGAAACATGCACCGCTGGGTGATGCTTCTCCGGTAGAGGTTCGTGAGGCAGAGAACGTTGCCGGACCGCTGGCAATTCTGGATGAGTACTACGGCGTTTATGTAACCTGCCCGGATGATGCACAGTATCGTCTGGACTGGATCAAGGACATCTATACACAGGATATGAATACAAAGTATGTATATCCAAACGTATTCATGAATCGCGAGGATACAGAGGAACTGTCCAATCTGCAGGCAGATATTCAGAAAAATATCAATGCAAAGAAATCCGACTGGATCATGAATGGATTCACCGATGCAGACTGGGATCAGTATCTCAAAGATCTGGATGCATACGGACTTCCGAAGTATCTGGAGATCTACCAGAAATATCTGGATGCCTTTTACGCAGATGCAAAATAACATAAAAACATATCAGAGCTGACAAACAGAATGTGATAGAATGTGATGCTAAACGCAGGATAGAACATTTGGGGCGTCAGCTCCATTTATATCAGAGACCCATCGCAGGAAGAGAGAACAAATATGGAATTTCGCAGATATACAATAGAAGAAACACGTGCATATGAGAAGAAGGCGTCGGAAGCCATCGGTGAGAAGGATCGCCCGGCTTTTCATCTGACACCGCTGGTTGGATGGATGAACGATCCAAACGGTTTTTCCGTGTATCAGGGAAAGACACATCTGTTCTACCAGTACTATCCATATGATACCTGCTGGGGTCCCATGCACTGGGGACATGCAGTCAGTGAGGATCTGATCAGATGGGAGTTTCTTCCGGCGGCTCTTTCACCGGATTCGGATCCGGATGCCATCGGATGCTTTTCCGGTACGGCTATGGAAACGGAGGAGGGACATGTGCTGCTGTATACCGGAGTGAGCAAAGTGCCGAATGGAGACGGAACCGAGACCGAGCTGCAGAACCAGTGTCTTGCCGTCGGTGACGGAGTCAATTACAGCAAATACGAAAACAATCCGGTGGTTCGGGGCGAGGACCTGCCTGACGGCTTTAACCGAACCGACTTTCGGGATCCGAAGTTCTGGAAGGAAGGTGATCATTACTGCATGATCGCCGGAAACCGGGATGAGAATCGTTTCGGGCAGATCCTTCTGTTTACCAGTACCGATCTTAGAAACTGGAAATATGAAACGGTTCTGGCACATAATGACGGAAGATACGGCGGCATGTGGGAGTGTCCGGATTTTTTTGCACTGGGAGACAAGCACGTACTGATCACTTCCCCGCAGGATATGCGTGCAGACCGATATGAGTTCCACAACGGAAACAATGCAATCTATTTCACCGGTGACTACGATGCAGAAAAGCATGTCTATTCCTATGGAGATGCGCGGGCTTTGGATTACGGCTTCGATTTTTATGCACCGGAGACCCTGCTGCTTCCGGATGGCAGACGGGTAATGGTTGGATGGATGCAGTCCTGGGATAACAACTTCCTGCCGCAGGGACGGAAGTGGAACGGCATGATGACCATTCCGAGAGAACTGACACTGAAAAACGGCCGTATCTGGCAGATACCCATCCGGGAGATCGAGAATTACAGAACCGGAAAGACCGTCTATACGGATGTTACGGTTGCCGGAGACTGTGAACTGGAGGGTATCCGCGGAAGATATCTGGATATGACAGTGACGGTCAAGGGCGGCAGCTATGATTCCTTTACCGTGGAAATTGCCTGTGACGAGGAAAATACAACTGTATTTACCTATGATCCGGCGAGAAACATGATGGAAGCGGACAGAACATATTCCGGACTGATTCGGGATGTTCTCTGCCAGCGCAAAATGCGTGTGGCAGACAGAAATGGTGAGATCAAACTTCGCTTCATTCTGGACCGCAATTCTGCGGAACTGTTTGTAAACGATGGCGAGCAGGTTTTCAGTATGGCCATGGTTACTCCGCTGCAGTCGGAAGGAATTCGTTTCTCGGCGCAGGGAACTGCTGTGATCGATGTGGAAAAATATGAGCTTGTAATGAAGTAAGATGCTTGTAATGAAATAAGATAAGAGATACGGGAAGAACGGCATATATAATGCGGATCCGGAAAGATGATCTGCATGCAGGTTCATTCGTATGATAAGGAATGGTGTTGATCCGCAGATTTTCTCAGGAGAATCTGCGGATCTTCTGCGTAGAATAAATCGAAGCAAATATCTAAAAAAAGTGAAAAAAGTAGTTGACAGAATGGTGCTGTTGGATTAGAATCAATTGTATCAAATACAATTTCACAAAATTAAAAAGCGAACATATATAATTTAACAGGAGGAACAGCAGATGTCTATTTATGAGTACAATGTATTAAACGCACGTGGTGAGGAAGTATCTCTGGAGCAGTATCGCGGTAAAGTATTTCTGGTAGTGAATACAGCAACCGGCTGCGGCTTTACTCCGCAGTACAAGGAGCTGGAGCAGATGTTTGAGGATTATGCAGAGAAGGGATTCGATATCCTGGACATTCCCTGCAACCAGTTTGCCGGACAGACACCGGGAACCGATGAGGAGATTCATGAGTTCTGTACCCTTCACTACAATACAAAATTCCCGCAGATGAAGAAGAGCGATGTAAACGGTGAGAATGCACTTCCGCTGTACGGCTATCTGAAGGAGCAGCAGGGATTTGCTGGTTTCGGTAAAGGGGTGAAAGCGCTTGCCATGAGCGCTATGCTCAAGAAAATCGACAAGGATTACAAGAACAATCCGGATATCAAGTGGAACTTCACAAAATTCCTTGTAAACAGAGATGGTGAGGTTGTTGCCCGATTCGAGCCGACCGCTGATATGAAGGACGTAGATGCAGCTGTAAAAGCGCTTCTGTAATCGCTGAATCCGAATTTATTAATAATAAAATCATTTCTGACAAAAATAATTTGCCCGTATCTTCCGGATACGGGCGATTTTTGTTTGTGTATTTAGCGGAATGCTTATATAATGACTGTATGTGTCCGCATGACGGGCAGCCGACTGGTTTCCGAAAGCGCAGAGCAGAAGGTCTGCTTAGCAGGATCTGTGAGTGAAACACGGATCGCAAACGTGTATTGCTGTTTTGCAGGAACTGTGCGTAAAACGTGAATCGCAAAAATGTATTCGCACACAGGGAAGGGAAGCAGAGGAACAAGAGAGATAAGTATGAATGACAGGAGGTTCCCCATGGGAAAGATTTTTCGCTTTTATAAAGATGTAGATACCGATCAGATCATTGCATCACAGTATCTGCTTTTTCCTACCATTGATGAGATGAAAGCACATACCTTTGAATCGCTGGATGCGGATTTTGCATCAACGGTAAAACCGGGTGATTATGTTGTTGCCGATGAAAACTTCGGCTGCGGTTCATCCAGAGAGCAGGCACCGAGTGTGCTGAAGGCACTGGGGGTAAAGGCTGTTGTTGCCAAATCCTTCGCACGCATCTTCTATCGCAATGCGATCAATATCGGACTGCCGGTTATAGTATGCAAGGATCTGTATGACAACGTAGAGGCCGGACAGGAAATGGAACTTTCCATGGAGAACGGAACCATCACCTGTGAAGGCAAAACATATGAATGCACAAAACTTCCGGCCAAGATGCAGGCAATCCTGGATCAGGGCGGACTGATCGCATCTCTGGATGCCTGATCAGAGGAAAGGAGAAGATGGATCATGGGAATGACAATGGCTGAAAAAATCATCGCGCTGGCAGCCGGAAAAGAGACTGCAAAAGCCGGTGATATCGAGACCGTAACACTGGATAAACTGATGAGTAACGATGGAACGACGCATCTTACCATCGATATGTATAATAAACTGAAAAATCCGCGGATCGCAGATGTGAACAAACTGGTCTGGATCGTGGATCACAATATTCCTGCCGACTGCCCAAAAACAGCGGCTTCGCACAAGAAGATGCGCGATTTCGCAAAGGCAAACGGTATCCGTTTCTATGAAGGAGAGGGCGTATGCCATCAGGTCATGATGGAAAATCACGTATGCCCGGGTGATCTGATCTTCGGTGCGGATTCCCATACCTGTGCATACGGCGCTTTAGGTGCCTTCGGTACCGGTGTCGGCTGTACCGATTACCTGTATGCCATGGTTACCGGTCAGTCCTGGCTGCTTGTTCCGGAGACTCTGCGTTTTAACCTGAAAGGAAAACTTCCGGAGGGCGTATATGCCAGAGATCTGATTCTGACCATTATCGGCCGGATCGGTGCAAACGGTGCCAACTACAAGGCCATGGAGTTCGGAGGAGAAGGTCTGGCGACATTGAGCATGAGTGACCGTATCTCTGTCTGCAACCTCTGTGTGGAAGCAGGAGCGAAAACCGCACTTATGGAAGTGGATGACATTGCCATGGACTATCTGAAGGAGCATGGAAGAGAGCCGAAGGCAATCGTAAAGGCTGATGAAGATGCGGTGTATTCCGCAGTTTATGATATTGATCTTTCCGAGATCTGTCCGATCGTAGCAAAACCGCATTTTGTGGATAATGTAGTTCCTGCAGAAGAATCTCTCGGCGTGAAGATCGATGAGGCGTTCCTGGGATCCTGCAACAACGGTCGTATCGAAGATCTTCGTGTAGGTGCAAAGATCATCGCAGGCAAAAAAGTTGCCGATAAGGTTCGTTTCCTGGTCGTTCCGGCATCCCGCAGTGTATATCTGCAGGCAGCGGAAGAAGGACTGCTGAAAATCTTTATTGATGCAGGTGCGATCGTTATGAACCCGAACTGTTCGGTATGCTGGGGATCCTGTCAGGGTGTCATCGGAGAAGGGGAAACCCTGATCTCCACCGGAACAAGAAACTTTAAAGGCCGTGCGGGACATAAGGATTCCTTCGTATATCTGGCTTCCGCAGCGACCGTAACCGCATCCGCCATCGCAGGCGAGATCACAACCGCCGACCGGGTATAAGATAAAAATAAGCATTGTTTTGCGTTCTCCTGCGTACAGGTCGTGCAGTACCGACGCAGACACGCTCTCGCTGCCTTCGGCACGCAGCGGTACTAAGTCCGCTCTGCGGGCTCACTAAGTGCCGGCGGTTTCAGAGTACCTGCTTATGGTACATGCACAACCTGCATGCAGAGAACGAAAACAATACGATTGGGAATAAACAGACAGGAGCAAAGTTATGAGTGAGAAATTTACCGCCAGAATCTGGGTGCTGGGCGATGACATCGACACCGATATCATCATTCCCACCGAGTATCTGGCTTTAAAAACCGTAGAAGATATGAAACCGTATGCATTTTCCCCGCTGCGTCCGGAACTGGCCGGACAGATCCAGCCGGGCGATATGATCGTTGCCGGCAAGAATTTCGGCTGCGGTTCCTCCCGTGAGCAGGCACCGGAGATCATTAAGGCACTGGGAATCAGATGTGTAATCGCAAAATCCTTCGCAAGGATCTTTTTCCGTAATTCCATCAACAACGGTCTGCTGCTGATCGAGAATGGTGAGCTGGGAGATGTTGTGGAAGAAGGAAAGCTGGCGGAGGTCACTCCGGGTGAGAAGGTCGTATACGAGGGCAAAGAGTATGAGATCGCTTCCCTTCCGGAAAATCTGATGGAGATCCTGCGTGCAGGCGGTCTGGTAAAGGCAATGCGCCGCAGAAACGGTCTGGATGCATAAGGGAGGAACAGAAGAACATGGGACATACGATCATTGAAAAAATCATTGGAAACAACGTTGGACATGAAGTAAAGCCCGGCGATATCGTAACGGTCAATGTAGACCGGGTCATGATCCACGATATTTTTATTCCATTTGTTGCAAAAAAATTCGAGGAGATGGGATTTTCCAGATTGTGGGATCCGGATAAGGTCGTTCTGATCTACGATCATCTGGTACCGGCTTCTCAGGTGGATGATACCCGCCATTTCCGTGAGGGCAATGCATTTGTAGAGAAATACGGTATGAAGAACATTCATCGTGCGGATGGTATCTGCCACCAGCTGATGACAGAGGCGGGCTATGTTAAGCCGGGCAATATTGCCTTCGGAACCGATTCACATACCACGACCTACGGCTGTGTCGGTGCTTTTTCCTCCGGAATCGGCTATACCGAGATGGCAGGCATTCTGGGAACCGGAGAACTCTGGGTACGTGTGCCGGAGACGATTAAAGTTACGGTAGACGGAAAACTTCCGGCTAATGTGACTTCCAAGGATATCATTCTTCGTCTGATCGGCGATCTGACAGCTGCCGGTGCTACCTATAAGGCACTGGAGTTTGCCGGTTCCGCCATTGAGGAGATGAGCGTAGCCAGCCGTATGACGATTGCCAATATGGCAATTGAGGCTGGTGCAAAATGTGCGCTTTTCACACCGGATGAGAAGACGGCGGAATACTGTGAGATCGAACTGACGGACAAGGAGCGTGATCTGGTTGGTGATGCGGATGCAGTTTATGTCCGGGAGATCCACTATCAGGCAGAAGACCTGGTACCGGTTCTGGCATGTCCGCCGCAGGTCGACAATATCAAACCGGTCAAAGATCTGGAAGGCACCGAGATCGATCAGGTATTTATCGGTTCCTGTACCAACGGACGTCTGGAGGATCTGCAGGCTGCTGCCGAGATCCTGAAGGACAAAAAGGTAGCTCCGTTCGTCAAACTGATCGTAACACCGGCCAGTGTGAAGATCTACAATCAGGCATTGGAAGACGGAACGATCGAAACACTGGTGAAGGCAGGTGCGATCGTAACACATCCGGGTTGCGGACTGTGCTGCGGAAGAACCGGCGGTATTCTGACCGATCATGAGCGTGTGGTTGCGACCAATAACCGTAATTTCCTGGGACGTATGGGAACATCCAAGGTAGAGATCTTCCTGGCATCTCCGAAGACTGCTGCAGCATGTGCGGCTGCAGGAAAGATCGTTGAGGCATAAAGCCGGGATTCGGATGGGCAGATGTCAGCAAATGCTGATTTCAATCCCGCGCCAGGTCTCGAAGAGCTCGACTTGAGTAATAAAAATATTGTCCGCTGCCTGTCGGCAGAGGTAAAATAAAAACGATGGAAAGCGTGTTGGCAGACATGGGTGTCTCCCAAAAGTCAGACCGGAATCTGACAGCCGGGGGAACTCAATACAGGCCACTGCTTTTTCATCGTTTTTTAGATGCGTAGATACGGGGTAAGTGAAATACAACTGCACAGAAAGGTTTACGTGTAAAAAACTATAATTCAGAAAAGTGCGCAGAAACGAAAGGCGCAGACAAGGGGTGTGAGCATGAAGAAATTTGCTGTATTCAGCGGCTTTCTGGGATCCGGAAAGACAACGACCATGATGAAACTGACGAAATATTATTCGGAAAAATATGCAGATGCAGCCATGATCTCCAATGATCTGGGACATGGTGTGATCCTGGCGGACAATCGATTTGCCCAGCTTGCCGGCTGTCATGCATCTGATATGACCGAGGATTGCATCTGCTATCGGAATGAGGATCTGGCAGAACGACTGCAGACATATTATCAGAACGGATTTGAGCTGGTCGTTTCGGATATACCCGGCTTTGGTGTGGGGGCACTGGAGCATGTATATCATGGACTGACCGAAAAGTTTCCGGGACAGTTTGAGCTGGCTCCGTTTACGGTGCTGACAGAGCCGCAGACGATCAGGGCGCTCCGGGACGGCTGTGGTCCGGATCTGGAATATCTGTACAACACGCAGCTGACGGAAGGCGATCTGATCGTTCTGAATAAATGCGATCTGCTGACGGAAACGGAGAAAGAGGAGGCTCTGGCATGGCTTCGCAGCCGGTATCCGCAGGCTGTCTGCATCGGAATCAGTGCAGAGGACGGAACAGGCATCGATGAACTGGCGAAGCTGCTTCGGGAAGGAAAGGCATCCATGCGTCGTCCGGATATCGGATATGGCGGACCGGTATTTATGCAGGCCATGGGCAGTATCTGGGAATATTACTACCAGTTTGCTGCTGTTGTATGCTGCAATACCTTTGATGGAAATGCCTATTTAAGGGATATTGCAGAAAAGATTCTGGCAGCAATTCCGGAGGAGGGAGCAGATATCCCGCATCTGAAACTGCTGGCATGGAATGTAGAGGGCGATTACGGAAGAGTGGATCTGATCGGCAGGGATCGGGAAATCGAATGCAATCATTCTTTTGCAGAACCCTGTACACAGATCGCTGTTGTGATCAACGGCAGCGGTGTAGGTGAAAAAGAAAAGATGGAAGCGGTTCTTACGGAGGAAGTGGATCGGGTCTCTGCGGAATACCAGCTGGAAATCTCAATGACAAAAAGAGAGTGCTTTGGTATGGGAGAGTGATCCGTGATGGTTTGCTGATGCTGTTTCCGGTAAATGCTTTTCATATACCGGAATGTTTAGTATAATAAAGACAATTTCCGGCAGAAGACAGAAAATAAGTCGGCCGGATAATAAAATGAAAAGGAGATAGTATATGGGATATTGTACAGAGTGTGGTGCACAGTATAAGGATGGTTCGCTTTTCTGTACTTCCTGTGGTGCGCCGATCAAAAGTGCGGGGAGCACAGCGGCACCGGAAGTGAAGGAAATCCAGCCTGCTAATGGAGAGAGTGCTTCGGAAGGATATCAGGACAGTTATCAGCCGGGAGGTTTTCAGAGCAGTTATCAGCAGGATGGCAGCTACCAGCAGAACCAGTATCAGAACGGTTATCAGCCGGGAGGTTTTCAGGGCGGCTATCAGCAGAATGAGTATCAGGGCGGTTACCATCATAATGAGTATCGGGGCAGCTATCAGCAGAACGATTACCAGGGCGGTTACCAGCCGGGCGGTTTTACCAATGAGTATCAGCCGCCGTATGGTTCCAGAATCGGTATAATGGAAATTTACAAAAAAGCACTGGCTGTTTTGGCGAAAAAACCGCTTGTGCTCTGGGGAATTTCTCTTTTGTCCGGAGTGATTGCTTTTGCTTTTAATATGTTGTTCGGTCTGGTTGCCGGCGTGGGAGTGTGTCTCAGTTTACTGCTCTCTGTAGGAATGACAATGGTATATCTTCACGGATATCGCGGAGAAGAGGTGCATACTGTACAGCTGTTTGATGCATTTAAGGATGGGGCAACCATCAAGCGTACGCTCGGGGGAATGGCATGGATGTACATGTGGATCCTTGTCTGGGGACTGATTCCGATAGCAGGTCCGATTCTTATGATTATTCGCAGCTATCAGTATCGTCTGACACCGTATATTCTGGTTACGGAACCGGATGTGAATGCTACCGAAGCAATTGAAGTATCCAAAAAGAGAACCGAAGGCTGGAAAGGCAAAATGTTCGGTGCAGATCTCCTGATTCATGTTATTATCGGAGTGATCATGCTTGTTCTGGCACTTCTTGGCAAAATTCCGTATATCGGTGTACTGTTCAGTATTATTATGGTGCTGTTCGGAATCGCAGTTGCCCTGTTTTTCAATCTCTTTATGGGACTTGTACAGGCGGCTTTCTATGAGGAGATCAACGCATCTCTCAAGTGATCGAATGTGATCTGAAATTTGATTTGAAGTATCTTAATGAGGCAATGTGCAGAGCATTGCCTCATTTTTTTGTTGTTCATGCGAGATAAACAGTATATATAACAGTTGTGTGCAGGCGGAAGATCATGAATAACAAAGAATATTGACCTGGAGATGAGACGTTCGATTGTACGGATCCGGGTCAAAAATACATATGGGAATTTTGACATGAACGAATGCTTTTTGCCAAAGAGGTCGCTCTGCGGCAGGCTTTTGACATTGACGAAAAGATTTTTAAAGCTATAATAAGGGTATACTTCTTGGGTATGTCATTGGGACATGTAGAAGAGTAAATACCGAGGATCTGTTTCGCAGCGGAGGCTGCTGAGATACCGAAGGTCGGTGAAGGTCAAATAAGGAGGCTAACCATGAGCTACGAAGCAACAACGAAACAGCTGCGCAGAGACATTCTGACAATGGTCTACAATGCACAGTCCGGGCATCCGGGTGGATCTCTGTCCTGCACGGATATTCTGTATGCACTGTACTATGAGAAAATGAACATTGATCCGAAGAATCCGAACAAAGAGGATCGTGATCGCTTTATTCTGAGTAAGGGACATGCGGCACCGGCTTTATATGCCGTTCTTGCAAACAAAGGCTATTTCCCGAAAGAGGATCTTGCAGGCTTCAGACAGATGGGCTCTCATCTGCAGGGACATCCGGATAAGAATAAGACACCGGGTGTAGATATGAATACCGGTTCTCTGGGACAGGGAATCTCCATCGCCTGCGGTATGGCAATTGCTGCAAAATATAAGAAAGAGACCTATCAGGTATATACACTGGTAGGAGACGGTGAGATCCAGGAAGGTATGGTATGGGAGGCTGCCATGGCAGCTGCTCATTACAAGCTGGATAACTTCACTGTAATTCTGGATCATAACGGACTGCAGATCGACGGATCCAACGATGAGGTTATGTCCATCGGTGATCCGGTTGCCAAATTCGCTGCATTCGGATTCCAGACCTTCAAGGTGAACGGACATGATGTAGATGCGGTTCTGGAGGCACTGAATGCTCCGTTTGAGCCGGGCAAGCCGAAATTCATCTGCTGTGAAACACATAAGGGCCAGGGAGTATCCTTCATGACCGATCAGGCTGGATGGCACGGAAAGGCTCCGAATACAGAACTGTACGAGCAGGCAATGAAGGAATTGGAGGCATAACATGGGAAAATCATTACGAGTAGCCTATGGCGAATCTTTAGTAAAAGTTGCAGAGAAAAATGACAAGATCGTGGTACTGGATGCCGATCTTGCAGGCGCAACCATGACATCTATTTTCAAAGCTGCTTATCCGGAGCGTCACTTCGACTGCGGTATTGCCGAGGGCAATATGGTAGGCATTGCAGCAGGTATGGCTGCATCCGGTCTGATCCCGTTTGTAAGCACCTTTGCGATCTTTGGTGCGGGAAGAGCATTTGAGCAGATCAGAAACTCTGTTGCCTATCCGAAGCTGAACGTAAAATTCGGTCTGTCTCATTCCGGTCTGTCCGTAGGTGAGGACGGCGGTTCTCATCAGTCCATCGAGGACGTTGCTCTTATGAGAGAGATGCCGGGAATGACTGTTTTTGTTCCCTGTGATCCGACTGAGATGGAGAAGGCAGTCAATGCAGCACTGGAGATCAACGGACCGGTATATATCCGTACAGGAAGACCGAACGTTGACGATGTAACAACGGCCGAGACTCCGTTTATTCCGGGCAAGATCAATGTGATGAGAGAAGGAACCGATGTCTGCATCATGGCAAACGGCCTGATGATCCCGAAGGCACTGGAGGCAGCTGAGTTGCTGGCCGCTGAGGGAATCTCCGCTGAGGTTGCCAATGTACATACCGTAAAACCGATCGATGAAGAGTACTGTCTGGCTGCAGCTGAGAAATTCAAAGTGATCGTTACCGCTGAGGAGCATTCCATTATCGGCGGTCTCGGATCCGCTGTTGCAGAAGTGATCGCCGGAAAAGGCGGCGCTAAGTTCGACAGAGTCGGCATCATGGACAAGTTCGGACATTCCGGCAAGCCGGATCAGCTGTTTGCAGAGTATGGTCTGACCGCTGCAAACATTGTGGCAAAGGTAAAAGCTGCACTGTAATACAGACAAATAAAGAATTTTGCAGAGCCGGAAGTGATCTTCCGGCTCTGTTTTTGCCTGTTGCGGCGTGTGTCGGGGTGTGCAATAATGGACACAGTTTCAGAAAAGGAGAAAGATGATGAATACAGGATTTATTAAAAATAACGATAAAAAAACGATCGGCATCATTGCTGCCATGGATGTGGAGGTTTCCGCTCTCCGTGAAGCACTGGTGCATGCAGGAAGCTGCGAGATCGCAGGAACGACTTTTTATTACGGAGAGATCGGCGGCTGCAATGCCGTTCTGATGCGCTGCGGTGAGGGTAAGGTCAGCGCCGCTGCCGGTGCGCAGGCAATGATCCTCGCTTTTGAGCCGGATTATGTGATCAATACCGGCTGTGCGGGCGGCCTGGGAAAAGGACTGAAGATCGGTGATATCGTTCTGTCCACCGCCTGTGCGGAGTGGGATATGGATACGACCGTTCTCGGTGCTCCCCGCGGTTACATTTATGCGCTGGAGCGAGTATTTATGGAGGCGGATGCAGAGCTGCGTCGGATGATCCGTAAGGCAACTCCTGCTGAGGAGCATGTCCTGGAGGGACTGGTTGTTTCCGGTGATCAGTTTATTTCCACTGATGCCCAGAGAGAGATCATTCTCGGCAATTTCCCGGAGACTCTTTGTGCAGAAATGGAAGGTGCTGCAATTGCCCATGTCTGTGTACAGAACAAGGTGCCCTTCTGCGTGATCCGTGCAATGTCCGATACCGCAGACAGCGACAGCGAGGTAAACTTCCCGGTATTTGCTGCGGCAGCCGGTGAGAAATCCGCAAAGGTACTGATCCGCATGATGGAGAATGCATAAATAAAGTACGAGTCATACAAAATATCTCCGTCGGAGATTGGACTCCCACTGAGGTGATTTTGTAATTGCTTACCACTTGCAGAAGCGGGAGTCTTCGCGACTGAGATAAAACCACCGGGAAATGTACGAATAAAAGAGATGCAGAGGAAAGAGATGCCGTTGGAAATAACAGAGAATCACAACAATCAGAAAAAAATTGCATTGATCAACGATTTTTCCGGTTTCGGAAGATGTTCGATCACAGCGCAGCTGCCGATCCTGTCGCGGATGCACGTACAGTGCTGTCCGGTTCCGACGGCGATCTTCAGCAACCATACCGGGTATCCGGAATTTTTCTGCCAGGATTATACCGACCATCTGGAGGAATATCTGGAGATGTGGGAGAAGCTGGGACTGCGTTTTTCCGGAATCTGCAGCGGATTTCTGGGATCGGTTCGTCAGATCCGGATCGTGGAGGAATTTGTCCGGAAATTTCGAACAGGGGATACGGTCGTTGTTGTGGATCCGGTGATGGGCGATTACGGGAAACTGTATGCGGCCTATCCGCCGGAGATGTGCGGGGAGCTGAAACGTCTGGTGGCCCTGGCGGACATTGTGACCCCCAATCTGACGGAAGCCTGTCTGCTGACGGATACCCCGTATAAAGAAAAATGGACATCCGCAGAACTGGAAACTCTTATTCGAAAGGTGGCTGCACTGGGAGTCAAACGGGTAGTGATCACAGGAATTCCTGCCGGATCCATGCTGTGCAATCTCTGCTATGACTGTACTTCCGGTACGGAGGTGCTGCGCAGAAACCGGACCCATAAGATCGGTGTGTCCCGGGCGGGAACCGGAGATATTTTTACTGCAGTTATTGCTGCGGATGCGGTGAACGGCGTGCCTTTTGAAGTATCGGTTCTAAAAGCTTCCGGTTTTATCCGGAAATGTATCATGAAAGCGATCGAGATGGATCTGCCCACCGAGGATGGTGTTCCCTTTGAAGAACTGATGGAACAGCTGAGGTGGAAATAACAGATGAAGAAGAGAAACGGACAAAAGCAAAGATAAAGGCGAAGAAGCGGAGGCTGAAGCAGAAACGGAGGCTT